>JASUSX010000005.1 GCA_030445875.1 Clostridia bacterium | reverse complement strand
ACCCCCTGGCCTTCGATCTGGAAGATAATTTCCTTGAAACCGCCCAGCTCGGTAGGGTGGGCGCTGATAATCTCCGTCCGCCAGCGGTTTCTCTCGGCGTAACGCTGGTACATGCGGAAGAGGTCGCCGGCAAAAAGGGCCGCCTCGTCGCCCCCGGCGCCCGCCCGGATCTCCATGATGATATCCTTTTCGTCGTTGGGGTCTTTGGGCAGGAGCAGGATTTTAAGCTGCTGTTCCAGGTTCTCTTTCTCCGCTGCCAGACGCCCCATCTCTTCGTCCAGGTAAGCGCGGAACTCGGCGTCCTTTTCTTCTGCCAGCAGGGCTTTGCTTTCCTCCAGATCAGCGGTGACCTGACGGTAGCGGCGGAAGGTAGTCACTATATCCTCCAGGGCGGCGTGGCCCCTGGCGTGCTTTTGCAGTTGCTCCGGGTCAGCGATGACGGCCGGGTCGCCCATAAGCCGGCCCAGTTCTTCGTATTTGGCTTCGAGCTGTTCCAGTTTCTCTAGCATAATATCACCTCACTTTTCCTCCCTTGCTGCCTCCAGGGCAGCCAGGGCCACCTCCAGCATACCATCATCGGGTTCGCGGGTAGTGAGTTTTTGCAACCACAGGCCCGGGGCAGCAATAGCCCGTACCCAGGGCGTATTTAAGTGCCGGCCGGTGAACTTGAGGAGTTCGTAGGCCAGGCCGGCCACTACCGGCAGCAGGACCAGCCGGGAGCCTAGGCGCCAGGCGATGCTCCCCTGGCCCACAAAGGTAAAGAAGATAATGGTCAGCACCAGGACCAGGAGCAGGAAACTGGTGCCGCAGCGGGGGTGCAGGGTGGGATAGGGCCGCACTGTCTCGACCCTTAAATCCTCCCCTGCCTCCAGGGCATTAATCACCTTGTGCTCGGCGCCGTGGTACTGGAAGACGCGCTGGATGTCCTTCACCCGACCAATGGCCACCACGTAGCCCAAAAAGAGGAGCATCCTTAGCAGCCCCTCCATTACATTCTGCCAGAAGATAGATAAATATTTATGCAGGAGCAGGGCGGCCCCGGCCGGCAGAAGAACGAAAAAGCCAACGGCCACCGCCAGGGCGATGGTTACCGTGAATACCAGGTCCTTTGTGCTTAGCTCTTCTTCTTCCCCCTCCATGGCCTGGTTGGCTGAAAAGGTCAGGTAGCGGATACCCAGGATTAAGGATTCAAATAAGGCCACCACCCCGCGGAGCAGGGGGAGCTTTAATAACGGGTAATGGGACGTAAGGGAGCTATTGGGTTCAGCTTCCACCAGGATCTGGCCGCCGGGCTTACGGATGGCTACCGCCGTCCTGTGGGGCCCCCGCATCATAACGCCCTCGATAACGGCCTGGCCGCCGTACTGCACTTCAGGGGCAGCCCCCCATAGGAAAAAGCAGAGCCTGCGGCTCCGCCTTTTAGCCCTAGCGCCCATACTTTTGCCGGAAACGCTCAATCCGCCCGCCTCGTTCGACCACCCTTTGCCGGTTGCCGGTGTAAAAGGGGTGGCACTGGGAGCATATCTCTACCCGGATCTCCTTTTTGGTGGAGCGGGTCTCGATAACATTGCCGCAGGCGCAGACAATCCGGGCTTTCTCGTACTGGGGATGGATATCGGGTTTCACGCCTTTCACCTCCGGGGGAAATCAAGCTCATATCAGTATAACACGAAAGCCCCGCCAGTGCAAAGGAAAAATTGGGCCTTGTCACCGGACTGTGATATTGTCACCCTGTAAGCGGACTGAGAAAATGTCACTATGAGAGGAGAAATCTTTTTGAGTGTCAAAGAGTCCCGCAGGGTGTTTGTGATTGAGAAAGCCATCGAAGGCAAAATTACTAACAGGCAGGCTGCCGAGGTCTTGGGCTTAACTGAACGCCAGGTCATTCGCTTGAAGGAGAGGATGAAAGCTGAAGGTGTTGCGGGCCTGGCTCATAAAAACAGAGGTCGGATTCCTAAGCATGCCGTGCCTAAAGACACTAGAGAGAAGGTGGTCATGTTGGCCCGGGGCCCTCTTCGTGATGCTAGCTGCCAGCAGGTGGCTGAGCTCCTGGAGGAGTTCTATGAGACCATTCTTTCGGCTAAGACCGTGGGCCGGATTTTGAAGGAGGCTGGTATTCCTCTGGCTCATACCCACAGGGCGCCCAAGCGCCAGAAGTCGCGTGACCGCATGCCCCAGGAGGGCCTCCTTTCCCAGATCGACGCCAGTCCCTTCGCCTGGCTGGAGGATCGCGGCCCGGAGCTTGCTTTGCACGGTTCTATCGACGATGCCACTGGCAAGGTTCAGGGGCTACATTTTGAACTCCACGAGTGCCTCCACGGTTACTTGCAGCTGCTGTCCCAGGTGGTGCAGAATTGCGGCGTGCCCAGGAGCCTATACTCTGACCGCCACACTATCTTCTTTTCCCCTAAGGGGGACAGGCTCTCGATCGAGGAGGAACTGGCCGGCCAGACTGCCCCTTTAACCCAGTTCGGCCGGGCCATCTCTGAGCTGGGGATTAATCATATTAAGGCCCGTTCACCACAGGCCAAGGGGCGCATAGAGCGCCTCTGGGGCACCCTCCAGGGCCGCCTGATGATTGAACTCCGCCTGGCTGGTATCTCTACCCTGGAGACGGCTAATGCCTTCCTGCCGGGCTTTAGGGAGAGGTTTAACCGGCGTTTCACCGTTGCCCCTGCTGACCCGGCACCGGCTTACGCCCCTTGTCCGCCACCGGCTAGGTTGAAACAAATCCTTTCGACGCGTGAGGATCGCAAGGCGTCCCGCGGTTCTTCTATCTCCTATCTGGGCCGCACTTACCAACTGGTGGATACTAAGGGCGCTGTCGTTCCTTTGCAGCCACGGTCGACTGTTGAGGTGCTGACGCATCTGGATGGTTCTTTTAGCGCCCTCTACGGTGGTAATTACTTCGCACTGCAGGAGTTTACCCCGGCTCTCCCGGTGAGGGCTGAAGAACCTAAAAAGGCTCCTGCCAGTAAGGCTCATACTCCGGCCCCAGACCATCCCTGGCGTCGGATACCTATTAACCAGACCAAAAAAGCGATGCCTTTACCTATGGATAATTCCTTGCCCCTTACTCAAGAGGGGTGACATTTTCTCTGTCCCATTAAGGTGTTTTTATAGTGACATTTTCATTGTCCCTTGACAAGGAAAAATTGGGCCTCGCCGGCTCTTCATTCAACAAAAAAGGCCGGCGAACCGGCCTCTTTAACGGGTTAAAAAGCGTTCGGGGTTGATGGCCTTGCCCTTTTCCCGCACTTCAAAATGGAGGTGGGGGCCACTGGCGTTACCGGTGCTGCCCACTTCGGCGATAGCCTCCCCAGCCCGGACGTATTCACCCTTCTTGACCAGGTTACGGGAGTTGTGGGCGTAGACCGTCTCCAGGCCGTTGCCGTGGTCGATCTTGACCATCCGGCCGTAAATGCCGTTGCCCCAGCCAGAGAAGGTTACCACCCCGGACCAGGCGGCGCGGATGTAGTCCCCTACGTGGCCGGCGATATCCAGGCCGTGGTGGAACTCGTTACCCCGCCAGCCAAAGCCGGAGGTGAGAGCGCCGATAAGGGGCCAGGGAAAGGCAGGGGCCTTCATGCTGCGGGAGGCCGTTGCCCCCGGGAGGTCGGCTGTCTTTTCCCCCCGGGTTACCGGAACCCCGCCTGGCGAGCCAGGGATGGTCAGGACCATACCCGGCCGCAGGCTCCTGGCATCGATAATGCCATTGGCGGCCGCCAGGCTGCCGGCATCGGTACTGTAACGCCGGGCAATACCCCAGAGGGTATCCCCGGGGGCGACCGTATAGCTTTGCTCCTCTTCGTGGGGTAGCACCAGGAACTGGCCCGGCACCAGCGCGGCGCCGGGTTCCAGGTAATTCATCGCCGCCACCAGCTCTGGATCCACCTGGTAACGGCGGGCGACGCGCTCTAAAGTATCACCTTCCTCCACCCGGTAAAGGCGGGTGTAGTTGTTGACCCGCGCCGCCAGCTCCTGGTAAGTATTTGGCGCCAGGACGGCCGCTACCTGCTGTAAATCCTCGATGACGGCCGCTTGGGCCGGCAGGGCGCAAAGGCTGTTAACAAGCCAGGCCAACCCCAGGGCCAGGACTACCGTCATCTTTTTGAACAGCATTCCTTTCACTCCTGTCGTTGCCACTTTGGCATAAGTTGGCTCCTTTCCCATTTAGCCTATATTCTAGCCATAGGTAAACAAAAATATACCCGCTAGTGTTCCCGGGGAAAGAAGGCCGGCAGGGCACGCAGGAGATCCCGGTTGCTCTTCGTCTTTTTCATGGACTCAATCAAGGCCTCGGCCACCTCTACCACGCCCAGGCCGCTGGTTACCCGCCGGAATTGCCAAATCAGTTCCAATTCTTCCTGGCTTAACAGGAGTTCCTCCCGCCGGGTACCGGAGCGTTTGACGTCGATGGCCGGGAAGATGCGCCGTTCAGCCAGTTTCCGGTCCAGGATGAGTTCCATATTGCCCGTACCTTTGAATTCTTCAAAGATAACTTCGTCCATACGGCTGCCGGTTTCAATGAGGGCCGTAGCCACGATGGTAAGGCTCCCCCCTTCTTCTACTTTGCGGGCGGCGCCAAAAAAGCGTTTGGGCTTGTAGAGGGCGGTGGGATCCACGCCCCCGGAGAGGGTACGACCGCTGGGGGGCACGACCAGGTTATGGGCGCGGGCCAGGCGGGTGATGCTATCCAGGAGGACGACGACGTCCTTTTTGTGCTCCACCAGCCGTTTGGCCCGTTCCAGGACCATATCGGCCACCTTGACGTGGTTCTCCGGCAGCTCGTCAAAGGTGGAGCTGACCACCTCCCCCTTCACCGAGCGTTCAATGTCGGTGACTTCCTCGGGCCGCTCGTCGATTAAGAGGATTATCAGTTCCACTCCGGGGTAGTTGGTGGTAATGGCGTTGGCGATTTTTTTGAGGAGCACCGTCTTACCGGCTTTAGGGGGGGAAACAATGAGGGCACGCTGGCCTTTGCCCAGGGGGGCAATGAGGTCGATAATCCTGGTCGAGGGGTCACCATTGCCGGTCTCCAGGGTATAGCGTTCATAGGGGTAAATGGGGGTCAGGGCGTCAAAGTGCAGGCGTTCCGGCGATGTATCCGGGTTTTCGCCGTTGACCTTTTCGACCCGCAGCAGGGCGAAATAACGCTCGTTGTCTTTAGGGGGGCGCACCAGGCCCGCCACTTTGTCGCCGGTCCGCAGGTCAAAGCGGCGGATCTGGGAGGGGGAGACATAGATGTCGTCGCCGCTAGGTATGTAGCCGAAGGGACGCAGGAAGCCGTATCCATCAGGCAGGATTTCCAGGATGCCCTTGGCCTGGAGCTGTTCTTCCTTTTCCTGCTCCCTCTGCTCCTTCTGGGCCAGGGCCTTGGCGATTTCAAAGACCAGCTCCTTTTTACGCAGGCGGGAGTAACCACTGATATTTAACTCCCGGGCCATCTGGTAGAGTTCTACCATGGTCTTGCTCTCTAATTCGGCCGTATTCAAATGTATATAACCTCCGTAGTTACTTATCCCTGACCTTCTCCCAGTCAGCCAGGAACCTGGCCAGCCCGGCATCGGTCAGGGGGTGCTTGACCATTTGCATAATAACCTTATAGGGGACGGTGGCGATGTCAGCGCCCAGGCGGGCGGCCTGCAGGACATGCAGGGGGTGGCGGATGCTGGCGGCAATAATCTGGGTTTCCAAACCGTACTGAGCATAAATAGGTACAATGTCAGCTACCACCTGCATCCCGTCATGGCCGGCATCATCCAGGCGGCCGACAAAGGGGCTGACGTAGGTGGCCCCCGCCAGGGCGGCGAGCAAGGCCTGGTTGGCGGAAAAGACCAGGGTAACGTTGGTTTTAATGCCCCTGGCGGTCAGTTCCTTGACGGCTTTGAGTCCCTCGGCGATCATGGGGATTTTGATGACGATGTTGGGGTGGATGGCTGCCAGTTCCCTGGCTTCGGCGATCATGGCCCCGGCTTCGGTGCTGATTACCTCCGCGCTGATGGGGCCGTCAACGATGGCCACGATCTCTTCTACTACCTGGCGAAAATTGCGTCCTTCCCGGGCAATGAGGGAGGGATTGGTAGTTACACCTGAAATTATACCCAGATCATTGGCTGCTTTAATCTCCTCAACATTGGCTGTATCGATAAAAATGCGCATACGCGAGGCACCTCCGAAGAAAGATGTGGGAAGGGGAAGTGAGGGTGGGAAGGTCCTGGTTAATCATTCACCACGAGGCTGCTAAATTCCTGCTAACAGTGGTAAAAAGTGCAATTAGCAAGAGGCCGCGAAGGATAGTTATGGGGTGAGACAGATTCCCAGAGGGCGCCTCTGCCCTTAGTTCAAAAGAACAAGGCTGGCCGAGGAAAAGCGTGGTCCACCTGTTTGAGGCCTGCCAGGCTGAGTTGTGGCCGCACCCGAGGCCGGCCGAGTTCGATACAAGTATAATGGGGCAACCAGCGCTCGAAGGGAATCTGCCTCACCTATACTGAAGTTTTCATTTTCCCGCGTTTGCTGGTGAGAGGACGCTATTTCCTTTTAGGACGGAAGGTATGGCAGGCCGTCCCATCAGATGTGGTTACTTTGCGGTCGCCACTAGACCTGACTTCAATAGCATCGGCGGTACAGGCCATGTTGTCCCAGAAATGGCACTCTTCCACGCCGCACTTAATGCCAGCCATCTCGTTTCACCTCCTCCGGGCAGGTTTCCCTTTATAGGTTAACCTCCGGGAGGAAGAATATGCGAATCTTCAATGGGTGGCTCTGGCCCGGCCAGCGCAGCCGAAAACCTGCATTTTATGGCGGATAACGGCGGTGGCGGCCTCGCGGGCCGGCCCTAAAACCTTGCGCGGGTCGATTTCTTCGGGGTCGGCGGCCAGGGCCTGGCGGGTAGCTTCGAGAAAGGCAATGCGGATGTCGGTATCGATGTTGATCTTGCGGACACCCAACTCTACGGCACGGCGAATGTCGGCATCGGGCACGCCGGAAGAGCCGTGGAGTACAAGGGGGGTGGGGACCTGGCGGTCAATGGTTGCCAGGCGGTCAAAATCGAGGTGGGGAGTACCGTAATAGCGGCCGTGGGCCGTACCAATGGCTATAGCCAGGGCGTCCACGCCCGTCTCGGCGGCAAAACGCCGGGCTTCCTCCGGGTCGGTCATGGTCGCTTCGCGCGCGGACACGCTGATGTGCTCCTCTGTCCCGCCAATCCGGCCCAGTTCGCCTTCCACGGAAGCGCCCATGGCGTGGGCAATCTCCACTACGCGCCGGGTCAGGGCGATGTTCTCGGCCAGGGGATACTTGGAGCCATCGATCATGACCGAGGTGAAGCCAGCCCGCAGGCAGCGCAGGACCTGGTCGAAGTCTGTACCATGGTCCAGGTGCAGGACCACCGGGATGGAGGTGGCAGCCGCGGCCACCCGCACCAGGGCGGTTATGTAGTCCAGACCGGCGTATTTTATGGCTCCCTGGCTGGCCTGGATAATGACCGGGGCGCCTTCCGCCTCGGCGGCAGCGATAATGGCCTGGACGATCTCCATGTTGTTGCAGTTGAAGGCTCCTACGGCATAGCCCCGGGCATCGGCTTCTTTCAGCACTTCGGCCAGAGTAACGAGGGGCATAGGCTCAACTCCTTTATAATATATTAGCCCTTACCTTGCCGGCTTTATTCCCTTTGCTTCTCCGTTTATTATCCCGGCGATTTACGGCGCCGGCGGCGGTAACGCTGCCTGGCGGTGGTTTCGTTTTTCTGGACCAGATGACCGGGCAGGCGGATCTCCCCCAGGGCTTCCACAGCTTCCAGGTCCCTACTGGTGGCCGCCGCCAGGGTCTTTTCCGCCCGGCAGGCCTGGCAGCGTAATTGCAGGTGGCCGGGAAAGATCTCAATTTCAATGTCTTCATTACCGCAATCGCAGCTGACGTGGCCTTCCCTGGCCAGGCTGTAAATGAGGGTAAGAAGGTCGTACATAACCTCCGGTTCCTCGAAGTAATCGCCGAAGCCCAGGTCTTCCGCCACCTCGGCCAGGGTACGGTCATGGCGCTGGACCGCCCGCTGCACCTTTTCCCGCGGCCCGATAAAACCTACCTCCAGTTCCGTTTCCGGGCAGGTGAGGGTCAGGAGTTTCCGCGACCATAGTTCCTGGCGGGAATAAAGGCTGACATGGAAACACTCACACATGCCGCAATGGTATTGCAGGTAGAAATGCCGGCCTTTTTTTCTGCTGATGACTACAAGGTTAGCGCCACAGCTGCACTCCGCCTGCCAGGACCGGCCACCGGCGAAACTGAAAAGGGAAAGGCCGCGAAACTCCAGGCGGCCGCAGGATGGGCAACGTAAAGCCACCACATTGAGCGTGGGGATTAGCATCCTGAGAATCCTCCTTATGCCCTTCCATATTCGCCGTGGCCAGGAAAATTCCTGCCCCGCAGACAATTAAAAGGAGCTTGCTTTAGGCAAGCCCCGCACTGATGTTTTTCCTTTTACCCGTTACAACTGGCCAATTGCTTGAACCCGGCGAAATCCTGGCTGCAGAGACCCCTCACCAGCCGGTAAAGCTGCTGGATGTCGAAGGGTTTTTGCAAGAAATGGCTCGCGCCATACTTACTAGCCTGCTCCACCAGGTCCAGATCATTATAGGCCGTTATAACTATGACCGGCAAACTGTAAGATAGTTTACGCATTTCTTTTAAGAATTCCATTCCGCTCATACCTGGCATCTTCATGTCCAAAATAACCAGGTCCGGCACTTCGCTGGTAAGTTTTGCGAGGGCTTCCTTCCCCTCGGTGGCCACACACAGGTTATAGCCGCCCTGCTTTAATGCCTCACAGATTAAACGGCGTACACCGGGCTGGTCGTCTATTACCATAATCTTTTTTTCTGCCAGACCAGCTCACCTCCGATTCCGGCGGTTCCCAGAGCCCCCTTCCATAGTAACTCCGCTCCTACTTCGCTAAATACTATATTTGGCTATTGGTTATTAAATTCCTGCTTGTGGAACAAAATTTTGTCGGTCAGGTCTGACCACCGCCAGCCATTCTCCCGCGGTTGTCCGCATCAAGTAAGGGCGTCCGGCCCGGCAATAGACCCGGGGCAGGCGGCTACCGGCCGTCGGCCGGCGCAGGTCTAATTCTATCACCTGGCCGACCTTTACTCCCGCCATGTGGCCGACATCGATGATGGATAGCTGCATACCTACTCGGCCCACCACTGGCGCCCTCTGCCCGGCAACGTATGCTGCTGTGCCTTCCCCGCCGCCGCGGCCCAAGTAAGCCAGAACGGTTTTGACCAGGTAGCGGGCCAGGTCGCTCAAATTCTTGGGCCGGCTCACGGGTGTAAGGGCAAAGCCGTCGGCGTAACCCACCGGGATCACGGCCAGGCGGGTGGCCTTTTTAACAATATAGTCGCCGCCGTAGCCCACCGGGGTACCGGGTCCCACCTCATGGATAAAAAGGATGCGGGTCTTAAAGCGCCAGGGATCCTTCAGGGTCAGGCCCCGGCGGGGTGCCTGGTAGGGAAACTGGCCATACAGGAGGGTGCCGGCCCGGACCAGGTCGAGGTGCATCTCCGGGTGCAGCAGGAGGCCGGTGCTGTTGCAGATATGCTTGAAGGGGATGGTTATTTGTTGCGCTGCCAGTTCTTGCAAGACTCTCATGAAACACTCCAGCTGGCGACGGGCGGCTGCCGGCCGGGCGGCTTCAGCCAGGTGGCTGTAAAGGCCCTCCACCGCTACCCCGGGCCAGGCCAGCATTTCCCGGGCCAGAGGAACAACCTCCGCCGGTTCCAGGCCGGTACGCTGCAGGCCGGTTTCTACCTTGAGGTGCACCCGGGCCTGGCGGCCGGCCATGGCCGCCGCCGCACCCACTGCTTCCGCCCCGGACCGGCTGCTGACGGTGAGGGTGAGGTCCTGCTCGATGGCTGACGGCAGTTCTTCCGGCAGCAGAGGGCTCATCAAGAGGATGGGCGCGGTGATGCCCGCCTGGCGCAACTCCCGACCTTCGGCCAGGGTGGTAACCCCCAGGTACTCCGCTCCTGCGGCCAGGAAGATACGGGCCGCCTCGACGGCGCCGGCACCGTAAGCGTCCGCTTTGATGACGGCCAGGAGGCGCGTAGAGGGCTGGAGCAGGCCTTTGACGGCCCGCAGGTTATGCTCCAGGGCCGTGGCTTCGATTTCGATCCAGCGCGGCCCGGCCAGCCGGGTGAGTTGGGCTAGTAGTTCCATGGGCAGCAACCCCTTGTAGCGATAGAAAAATTACTCCCCCTCAGCAGCCCCTGCTACCGCTTTTTTTCTCCAAAAGAGCAGGCGGCGGAAGCCCTGGGAGTAGAGGGGCAGGACCGTCTGCCAGAGCCAGTAGTAAAAAGGGGCATAGACCAGGTCGTATTCACCGACAAACTCGGTAAAGGTACCGTTGAAGCCCTTTTTGAAGCGATAGAGGCCGTAGAGGGGATGGCTTTCGTCCAGGTTCCCGGGTACCCCGCGGAAGTCGTACATGGTACAACCCTGCTCCCTGGCCCACTGGATCATGGTCCACTGCAAGAGATAGTTAGGCATGACATTGCGATGGCGGTTGCTGGAGGCCCCGTAGAGGTACCAGGCCTTGGCCCCCATGATAAAGGCCAGGGTACCGGCCACGGGCTCCCCCTGGTAGTAAGCCAGGAAGAGTTTGGCATAGCCGCGCTGGACCATCTCCCGCCACATAGTTTCAAAGTAACTGTAGGAACGCACCAGGAAGCGATCCCTGAGGGTGGTTTCTTGTAAAAGCTCGTAAAAAACCGGCAAATCTTCCAGGGTGCAATCTTCTTTGATGGTTACACCCTTTTTTTGCGCCAGGCGGATGTTATAGCGGGTCTTGCTGTGCATGTTGGCCAGGAGGACCTCCGGGCCCGGGGTTATATCCAGCCGGAACACATGGCGCGGCTGCACGCCTTCAAACCCGGCCCCTTTGTTGGCCAGGCGGAAGCCCCTGGCCCGCAGCAGCTCCTTGATGACCGTATCGCTCTCCGGGATGTCCGGGTCGATTTTCAGTAAAATGGCCCCCTCCTGCCGCGCCAGATCATTGATCGCTGCCAGGAGTTCATCAAAAAGGCCGGTGTCATGGAAGTCCACCACCGGACCCCGCGGGGCGTAGAGGATCGATTTGCCGATGTGGGGCAGCTGCCTCTTCAGGAGGCTTGCCGCGGCCACAATCCTCCCTTCCCTTTCCAGGATCAGCCGCAAAGGGCGCCAGCCGGTGGCAGCCTTGACCTCGCCCCAGCCATAGGACTGGAGGAAGTGCCCCTTGGGGTGGCCGGCAACGAAGGCGTCGAAGCGTTTCTCCTCTTCCGGCCCGATAAGCCTGGCCTGACGGCTCATGCTCCTTGCCCCCCCTGATAGGCCAGGGCCGCCCCTACGAAGTCCCGGAAAAGGGGGTGGGGCCGGTTGGGCCGTGACTTAAACTCCGGATGGAACTGGCTGGCCACAAACCAGGGGTGATCGGCCAGCTCGATGATCTCCACCAGGCGGTTGTCGGGGGAGGTGCCGCTGATGACCAGACCCCGATCCGTCAGTTCCGCCCGGTAGACGTTATTAAATTCGTAGCGGTGGCGGTGGCGTTCGTAGATAACTTCCTCGCCGTAGGCCTGATGGACCTTCGTCCCTGGCTTGAGCCGGCAGGGGTATAACCCCAGGCGCATGGTGCCACCCTTGGCCTCGATATTCTTTTGTTCCGGTAACAGGTCGATAACCGGATAGGGCGTTTCCGGGTTAATCTCGGCGCTGTGGGCCTCTTTCAGGCCGCAGACCTGGCGGGCAAATTCCACCACCGCCAGTTGCATACCCAGGCAGATGCCGAGATATGGCACTCTTCTCTCCCGGGCGTAACGGGCTGCCAGTATCTTACCCTCAATGCCCCGGTCACCAAAGCCGCCCGGCACCAGGATCCCCGCTGCGCCTTCCAGCTGGTCCAGTTCCCCCCGCTCCAGCTCGGCCGAATAGACCCAGCGGATGTCCACCCGGACGCCGTGGTAGAAACCGGCATGGCGCAGGGCCTCGACAACGCTCAAATAAGCGTCGGGCAGGGTCACATATTTCCCCACCAGGGCGATCTCCAGGTGGCGGGTGATACCCTTCATGCGCTCGACCATGGAACGCCAGTCGTCCATTTGCGCCGGGCCGCAGGCGAGCTTCAAACGCTCCACCACAATGCTATCCAGGCCTTCCTTTTCCATCATCAGGGGTACTTCATAAATGGAGCTGGCATCAACGGCCTGGATGACGGCGTCGGGGTCGATATCGCAGAAGAGGGCGATCTTTTCTTCCATTTCCCGGGAAAAGGGCCGCTCCGTGCGGCAGACGATGATGTCGGGCTGGATGCCGATGCCGCGCAATTCCTTGACGCTGTGCTGGGTGGGTTTGGTTTTGGCTTCCCGGGCGGCCCGCAGGTAAGGGACCAGGGTGACGTGGATATAAAGGACGCGCTCGCGGCCGATGTCGCTTTTCATCTGGCGGATGGCTTCCAAAAAGGGTAGGGACTCGATATCGCCTACCGTACCGCCGATCTCGGTGATTACCACATCGGGGTCGCTTTCTTCGGCTATCCGGTAGAGCTGCTCCTTGATCTCGTTCGTTATATGGGGGATGACCTGGACCGTACCCCCCAGGTAGTCACCCCGCCGTTCCTTGGTGATTACCGACCAGTAGACTTTACCAGCGGTGACGTTGCTGGCCCGGGTGAGGTTAATATCTATAAAGCGTTCATAGTGGCCCAGGTCCAGGTCGGTCTCGGCGCCGTCGTCGGTGACGAAGACCTCACCGTGCTGGTAGGGGCTCATGGTGCCGGGGTCGATGTTGATGTAGGGGTCAAACTTCTGGATGGCTACTTTCAGGCCCCGGCTTTTCAGGAGTCTACCTAAAGAAGCGGCGGTTATCCCCTTCCCTAAAGAAGACACGACACCGCCGGTGACAAAGATAAACTTGGCAGGCATAGTTTTCCTCCGAAAATAGATGTGAGAAGTAACAGCGTCCTTTACTTTTTACATCCGTTCCGGGGCGGTGACTCCCAGGAGGTAGAGGACGTTGCGTAAGGTGATGCGGGTTGCTTCTACCAGCACCAGGCGCGCCTGGCACAGTTCCGGGTCGTCGGCCAGCACCCGGCAGGTGGTATAAAAGCTATGGAACAGGCTGGCCAGGTCGTGGGCAAAACGGGTAAGGCGGTGGGGTTCCAGGGCCAGGGCCGCCCCGGCCACCGTTTCCGGCAGGGAGGCGACCTGCTTGATTAGCTCCACCTCGGCCGGCTCCCTTAACAGATCCAGGTTGGCCTCCCGCGCCGGGGGTACTGCCAGGCCCCTCTCCTTCGCCAGGCGCAGGATGCTGCAGATCCGGGCGTGGGCGTACTGGACGTAGTAAACGGGATTATCGGCCGACTGGGACCGGGCCAGGTCCAGGTCAAACTCCAGGTGGCTGTCGCTTTTGAGCATGACAAAGAAGTAGCGCGCTGCGTCCCGGCCGACCTCTTCGATCAACTCATTCAAGGTGACATAGTGGCCGGTACGCTTGGACATGCGTAAAACCTCGCCACCCTGGTAGAGGCGGACCAGTTGCATGAGGACTACCTCCAGGCGGCCCGGGTCGTAACCCAGGGCCTGGAGGGCGCCTTTCAGGCGGGCCACATGGCCGTGGTGGTCGGCCCCCCAGATATTGATGACCCGCTGGAAACCGCGCTCAAATTTGTTGCGGTGGTAGGCGATGTCGGCGGCGAAGTAGGTCGGCAGGCCGTTCTTGCGGACAAGCACTTCGTCTTTTTCTTCGCCGAAGTCGCTGGCCTTAAACCACAGGGCGCCGTCCTTTTCGTATATATAGCCGTTTTTCTCCAGGTCGGTTATGGCCCGGGCGACGGCCCCGGAATCGTGGAGGTACTGCTCGCTGAACCAGACATCATAGACTACGCCGAAGTCCTCCAGCACCTGGCGGATGGCGGCCAGCTTTTCTTCCAGGGCAAAACGGACCAGCATCTCCCGTCTCAAGGTCGGGTCGGCATCCAGGTACTTATCCCCGTACCGGGCGATAAAATGGCGCACCGTCGCCACCAGGTCCTCCCCGTGGTAGCCGTCGGGGGGGACTTCTGCCTCCTGGCCAAAGGCCTGGAGGTAGCGGGCCTCCAGGGAGAGGCCGAAGTTCTCGATCTGGTTACCGGCATCATTGATATAGAATTCGCGGCAAACTTCATAACCGGTGGCTGTCAGGAGGTTGGCAATGCTATCGCCCAGGGCCGCGCCCCGGGCGTTGCCCATGTGCAGGAGCCCGGTGGGGTTGGCGCTGACAAACTCTACCTGGACCTTGACCCCCTGGCCGATATTGGACCAGCCGTAGTGCTCGTCTTCAGCCAGGACGGCCGGCAGGACGGGCAGGAGCCAGCTCTGGTCCAGGGTAAAATTAATAAAGCCCGGTCCGGCCACCTCAATTCTGGCCACGCCGGGTTGGGGTATTTCCAGGTGCCGCACCAGAGCGGCAGCTACATTCCTGGGCGACTGGCGCGCCTGCTTGGCCAGCAACATCGCCAGGTTAGCAGCAAAATCGCCGTGAGATTTATCCCGCGGCGCCTCAATTACAAAATCGGGCAGCTCATCAAAACTGATCTCGCCGGCTGCCCGGGCAGCGGCAGCGGCATCCCCCAGGGCCACTGCCAGCCGCCTTTTGGTTTCCTGTATGATATTCACGCCTTGCCTGTACTCCTATCCCGCGTAGTTTTCCAGGTGCTCGACCGTAATCTCTAACTGGTTATCGCTGATTTTCTCGTGGCCGACCTGCAACTCATACTCTAGATTAATACTTCCGCCCCGTTCTGTCAAGTCAACTTCCACTTTAGAAGGTAATACGGTAATCTTCATGGTACCGTAGGGAGTTACATAAAAACCGGCGTTTAAGATGCCTGCTTCAAAGGTGGTCTTGTGCTCGGCCGTACCCATCCGGTTCAGGGTTACCCGCCGGGGCTCAACCTTCAAGGATGTGGTGGTACCCTCCATTCCCGATAGACTGGTTTCATTGTAAAGGATGTAGTAGTGTTGATCCCGGATGAAGAAGCGACCTTCGGTAACCAGTTCAATGGAATCTTGCTCTCCCAGGTCGTTGGTCTGGGTGCCCTTGACCCTTACCAGTACGTCCTTCTTCAAGCCATACACATCCTTTCGGGATTTTATGGGGTCCTTACGGCTTATAATTCTCCAGAAAAGACTGATCTCCTTTTTATTTTTAACGATAATTTAACAATTCCTTATGCTATTTATACCTGTTGTGGAAGTTACTCCCTATAAAAAAAGCAGCCTCCGGCAGGGGGGCTGCAGTTACAATTTCCTGATCTCTTCTAGAAATTCACCCGGCGCCAGTTCGATCTCCCGCAGGATTTCGCGTACAAGGGGGATGGCAAGGTCACGTCCCGGATGATTGGGTACCGTCGTAGTTCTACCATCAGGATGCCGGTAAAATATATGGTTACCTTTCTGCCTGACAGGCTGATAGATTTTGTAACACTTTATCCATTAACTTGAAATTAACAACCGGGACCCGGCTCATATGGCGACCTCGATCTGTTGCAGACCAACAAATTTAGGTAAATTTTCGAGCTTCCCCTTGTATTCCTCAAGACAAAGCTCCAAAACTTCCTTTAAATTTCTCTGTAACTCATCCAGGGTTTCTCCCTGGGTGTGGGCGCCCGATACCCCTGGCACACTACCAACATACAATTTCGTCTCCGGATCCCATTCCACATAGGCTGTAAAAGTTTTCATCCTGTACCCCTCGCTCCAAATTGCTTGCCAGTTTCATTTTATCATAACCACTATGATTATTAAACTCTCTCCTTGTTTTTATAACTCCTTTCCCCCCGCCAGGGTGGCGTACTGTTCCAGGAAGAGGCTCGCTGGCGCCAGGCCGCGGCCTACAGCCAGGGCTACCGGCGCCAGTTCGCCCATGAGGCGGTCGAAGGTCTCCGGGTGCAGGGACTGGGGGCCGTCGCAGAGGGCCCGGGCCGGGTCGGGATGAACCTCGATTATTAAGCCATCGGCACCTGCGGCCACGGCCGCCCGGGCCATGGGCAGGACCAGGCGCCAGTTCCCCGTGCTGTGGCTGGGGTCGACGATCACCGGCAGGTGGGAATTCTCCTTGACCACAGCCACGGCCGCCAGGTCCAGGGTGAAACGGGTGGCCGTTTCAAAGGTACGGATACCCCGCTCGCATAGAATTAAGTTGGGGTTGCCGCTGTCCAGGATGTACTCGGCAGCCATGAGCCATTCCTCGATGGTCGCGGCCAGGCCCCGCTTCAAAAGGATGGGTTTGCCCGTAGCCCCGGCCTCCTGGAGCAGGCGAAAGTTCTGCATGTTGCGGGCGCCGATCTGGATGGCGTCGGCGTACTCGGCTACCAGGGCTACATCCCGGGTGTCCACGGCCTCGGTGACAAAGGGCAGGCCTGTCTCTTCCCGCACCCGGGCCAGCATTTTGAGGCCTTCTTCCTCCAGGCCCTGGAAGGCGTAGGGAGACGTCCGCGGCTTAAAGGCCCCGCCGCGCATTACCTGCGCCCCGGCGTTTTTGACGGCCCGGGCTGCGCTCAAAAGTTGCTCTTCGCTTTCTACGGCGCAGGGACCGGCCATGACCACCAGGCCGCGGCCGCCCACCGGCACCCCGCCTACCCTTACCATGGTAGGCGTTTCTTTGAGTTCCCGGCTGACCAGCTTGTAGGGTTTCATGATGGGGACAATCTTCTCCACGCCGGGCAGGTTGATGATAGCTTCCGAACTCAAGGCCTTCTTATCGCCGATGGCACCGATGACGGTCTTTTCCTGGCCGTAGATGGGGTGGGTCTTAAAGCCCAGCTCCACCAGGCGCTCGCTTACAGCTTCGATTTGCTCCCGGGTTGCCCCCGGTTTCATGACCACGATCATGGGTTAGGCCTCCTCCTTTGCGAAAATAAAAACTCCCCGCCCCTTTAGGGACGAGGAGTTATACCCGCGGTACCACCCTGCTTGGCTGCCATAGAAGCAGCCCGCTCATTAAAGGGTACGGGAAAAGAATACAGACTGGATCGTCCTGCCTCCCCGGCCGCGCCGGAGATCACGGCAGTACCCCTTCCGATACCCCCTCCCTTGTAACGGCGGGAGCTCCGGCCCGGCCTACGCAACCGGCTATTAACCGGCCTTCAGCCTGCTCCTCCGGGGAGAACTTCAACCTTAGCTTCCCGGCCGGTCTCTCACCCCCACCGGCTCGCTGGGCAGGCCGCTAAAGCCTACTTTTCCCCATCATGGGATTTTACTAACCGTATTGTAAACATAAATTTAGCACAGGCAATGGATGGCTGTCAAGGATTAATTTTCGCCGTACACACGGAATGAGGTATTTACAAAACTCGGCAAATAGTTGTCCAGGATGTACCAATAAACCTATTCAACTTTTTTTACCGGGTTGTAAAACCTGCAGTATTCACATTTATGGGGGTCAAAACCGATCTTGTTACGATATACGCAGTCAGTATGATTTTGACATCCAGTACAAGCTAAAGTCGCCGCGAGGTTCTTAATATGTCGGCGCATTGCAACTTCAGCAGCTTCAGGATCACGATCTATTATAGCCCTCAATACAGCCTGGTGTTCACTTAAAGAGGCATCTCTGCGGTGCAGGCGATAAGCGGAGGTCACCTGTCCAAGCATAATTCGACTGCGAATTAACTGGTTCATCTGTTCCAGGGTTTTGTTTTTGGCACACTCAATCAACAAGCCATGAAATTCCCGATCATTACGTAAAAACTCATCAATGTCTTCTCTTTCCAGAGCATCTTTAGACCTCTCAAGACATTTCTGCAAGTCACTGCATAGCTCAGGGGAAGCTTGCTCGGCTGCCAGCCGCGCTGCTAAGCCCTCTAACATCTCCCTGACTTCATATACCTCCAACATTTGGCAAGGAGCTACTGAGGCCACATAACGGCCTTGATAAGGAATTGCTTCTACTAGCCCTTCCTTTTCTAAAGCACCCAGGGCCTCCCGTAAGGGGGTTTTGCTAACCTTTAGTGTTCTAGCAAGCTGTTCCTCCACTAGCCTCGAGCCTTGTGAAATCTTCCCCGAAAGAATTGCATCTTTAAGCGCTTTGTAAACATGGTCACTTAGATTCAAACGTTGTTTTACCTCAATCTCAGGGAGGTTAAGTTTTTGTTTAGGCATAACACATTCTCTCCGTTCTTCAGGCAGCTTTTAAGGTGAACCAAATCTTGTATTGTATCTTATATTATATCTTATATCCTTTTATAAGTATAATACAGTAATAGTATTATGGAAAGACCCACCTATATTAATTTTACTTTAAGCTATACCTAGATATTTTTTCTGTACCAACGCGCTTTCCATAAGCTCATTAGCCGTTCCCTCTAAGACAATCCTTCCATTTTCCATGACATAGCCACGGTCGGCGATTTCCAGTGCAGAATATACATCTTGCTCTACGAGTAGAATAGTCATCCCCTGCTGGTGAATCTCCTGAATAAGTTCAATAATCTTATCAACGATCACGGGGGCCAGACCCAGGGACGGCTCATCCATTAGCAAAAGCTTAGGCTTAGACATAAGCGCCCTGCCAATTGCAAGCATTTGTTGCTCACCGCCACTTAAGGTACCGGCCTTTTGGTGAAGACGATCTTTTAGTAAAGGAAATAAGCTAAAAACGTAGTTGAGTCCCTCTGACACCTCTGCCTTATTCTTTATACAGTAAGCCCCCGCATTTAAGTTTTCTAATACTGTAAAATACGGGAATACCATCCTGCCCTCAGGAACCAGGGCAATACCTAGATTTACAATATCGTGGGCAGGCAGGTTGGTAATATTTTTATTATCAAATATAATTTGTCCGGCTGAAGCTTTGAGCAATCCCATTATTGTTTTCATCGTAGTACTTTTGCCAGCACCATTAGCCCCCACGACGGCCACCAGTTCCCCGCGTTTAACTGACAGGCTTACATCACTGATAGCTTGGATATTACCATACTTACTTTCGATATTCTTAACCTCAAGCATGTTGCTGTCCCCGCCTTTTTCCCAGATATGCCGATATGACGTGCTCATTATGTTGGATTTCCTCGGGTGTCCCCTCGGCAAGCTTTTTGCCATGATCCAAAACAGTTACTACGTCCGAGTAGGCCATAACCGCTTTCATATCATGTTCAACTAAAATTATAGTCAGCCCTTTTTGGCATAGTTGTTTAACGAGTTCCATAACCTGTTTGGTCTCCGAAGGATTCATTCCTGCCGCGGGCTCATCTAGCAGTAATAATTGGGGATCACTGGCCAGGGCTCTAGCAATCTCCAATAGACGGGCCTCCCCATAAGCCAGGCTATTGGCTAACTGATGCCTTTTGTCTATTAAACCTACTAAATCCAGAACCTGCTCTGCTTTCTCATAAGCCCCTTTTTCCTCCTTGATTGTACTACGGGAGCGTATAGCCGCACGCCAAAAACTCTCACGAATGCGGGTATGCCGGCCGACAACAACATTTTCCATCACCGTCATATGCGGAAACAAACGCAGGGTCTGGAAGGTCCTGGCCATTCCCTTTTCCACGATGAAATGGGGCTTTTCCCCCGTGATATCGATTCCATTAAAGTGGATTTTTCCCGAGGTCGGTTTATAAAACCCGGTAATGACGTTAAACATCGTCGTTTTCCCGGAACCATTAGGACCAATTACCGCATGGATGGTTCCGGGTTGAATGGCCACATCTACACCGTCCAGAGCCTTTATTCCCCCAAAGTACATTTGTACCTGGTTAACCTCGAGCAACACCAGTCTCACTCCCTTTGCGATCTCCCTGCATAATCTGTAACAAATGCCTGGCTACACCTACTATACCGTAAGGCATGAACATAACCACCAAAACCACTCCAAAACCATATATTATCATTTGATAACTTTGTAAGGGCCGTAGAAATTCAAAACCTATAGTAACAAGAACCGCTCCAATAATAGGGCCATAAAGAGTACCAGCGCCCCCGAGAATTACCATTATAAGTATAATAATCGATTGGGGAAGGCTGAAGTAATCAGGAAAAAGTGACCCGGCAAAAAAGGCATATAGCCCCCCAGCAATACCTGAATAGCAAGCAGCAATAACGAATGCTATGAGCCTGTAGCCAGCCACGTCAATACCCATCATATTGGCGGCAATTCTTTGTTCTCTAATGGCAATCAGCGCCCGTCCTATTTTAGAGTTAACCAGATTGACGGTAATTACGAAGAGAATCACTGTTACCAATAGGGCAAAGTAATAAAATTGTTCCGGGGTTAGTACAACGGTACCGAGTTTGGCCGGGGGTATCCCTAATAACCCTTCCCCCCCGCCAGTCATCTCCACCCAGTTGATGGCAATTAATTGGATTATCCGCCCAAAACCTACCGTTACCAAGGCCAGGTAACCGCCATACAATCTGACCGTAGTTAAACCAAGCGCCAGGCCAACAATTGAAGCAACCAGCGCCCCTATAAACAAGCAAATCAAAAAAGGCAAACCTAGTTTAACTGCAAGCAAACCTGATATATAGGCCCCTATAGCGTAAAACCCGGCCTGGCCAATAGATACTAACCCGGTATAACCCTGTAACATATTTAAACCCATAGCCAATATAGTAAAAATGCAACAGATATTTGCTACATGTAAAACATAGTAGTTATGACCTGTTATAGAAGGAAGCAAAAACAAAAGTAAAACTATGAATACTGGTAGCGGCCACTTTTTGTCCTTCATTGGCTATGCCTCCTATATCTTTTCCGGTTCGCTCTGCCCTAACAAACCCGAGGGTCTAAAAACCAAAATTAAGATTAGAACGATAAAGGCAATGGAGTCTTTATAGCCGGAAGAAATGGCTGTCGCTCCCAAGGTTTCAATAATACCTAATAACAGGCCTCCTACCATAGCCCCGGGGATACTGCCTAGACCTCCTAAAACTGCAGCCGAAAATCCTTTCATCCCCAGAGAAACTCCCATTTCGTAATGGATGAAGGTCAACGGAGCGACTAAAACACCGGCACAGCCAGCAAGACAGGAACCTATTATAAAACTAATAGCACGGGACATGGCTGCATTTATACCCATTATCTCGGCAACATCAGCATTAAAAGCCGCTGCTCTAATCGCTAAGCCGGCCTTAGTCTTATTAAGAAAAACTGCCAGCAACGTCATTAGAACGGCAGCAATGATTAGTGTCCAGTAATAAGCCGGCTGTAACTTAATGGAGCCTAGAACCAGCACAGGCCCCGAAAAAAAGTCTCCCGGAAGCGTCTGCGCCCGCGCCCCCCAGAGTACGCTGGCAAGGTTACGTAAAGCCATGCCAATGCCCAGGGTGGCAATGATACGAGGTGAATGCATATGATAGGGAATTCGCCGGTAACAGAACCGCTCGACCAAATGACCCACAAAAACAAATACGACCATAACTAGAATTACATTTATAAAGCTATTCCCTATCCCCGCAGTTACCAGGCTCAGGGCTATGAAACCTCCCAGCATTAAAAAATCGCCCTGGGCAAAGTGGAGTAACCGCATTGAAGCGAAAATCAAAGAATAGCCAATGGCCAGCAAGGAGTAGGCCGAGCCCGCAACTAAGCCGCTTATTATTTGATCTATAAACACAACTATAGCCTCCCCTTCATTAAGTTGTGGTTATAGGGATGTACCCTATAACCACAAACTTACATTACAAAAATGCACTACTTAATAACCTGCCACTCACCGTTTTTAACCTCTATTAACATAAGTTCTTGATAACCGTCATGATCATTGGGGCCGTAGGTAATTGGTGCAGAAACACCTTGATAATTATTGACCTTTAGCAATTCATCCCTTATTTTCTGCCTGTCTGCTGCAAGATCTTTAGAGTCTAATTGACCATTCTTGATGGCCTGAATAAGGAGCTGTAAAGCATCATAAGTATGAGCTGCCGCATGATCCGGTTCTTCATTATATTTTTCTTTATACTTTTTAACGAACGCCTGTACTTTGGGGTCAGGATTGCTTGGGAAAAAGGTAGTACAAGCAATGGTCCCCTCGACAGCACTGCCGCCGAGCTTAATAAAATCGTTATAGGCAAAGGCTACTACACCCAGGAGCCTTGCTTTTATACCCAGATCGCGGGCTTGCTTAGCAGCCGCCGCCCCCTCAGTTATAGCGCCTAGTACCAGGATGGC
>JASUSX010000004.1 GCA_030445875.1 Clostridia bacterium | reverse complement strand
GAAGGAAGGGTGGGAAAAAGCAATAAAAAAGAGCCGGCCAGCCTACCAGGCCTTGACCAGCTCTACATCCTTAAAGAAGTATGTGATGATCTCCTGGGGCGACTTCCCCTGGGCGGCCAGGGCCCTGGCCCCCCACTGGCTCAGGCCCACACCGTGGCCGTAGCCCTCGCCCTTGAAGGTCACCCGGCCACCGCTGGTAGTTATGCCCGTCAAAAGGGTCGAGCGGAGGCGGTCGTTGCCCAGGGCAAGGCGCAGGGCCGGGGCATCGACTGTCAGGTTGCCGACTTTAAGCTGGGTGGCCCGGCCCGAGGGACCTTTAGCTGCGATACTAACCGAGGTAACTGGTCCCGGGTCCTGACCGGTCACCTTCCGCACGGCCGCTGCAACCTCGGCGCTGCTGAAGGTAGCCGTCCAGCTTTTGTTTTCTGAGGTGGTAATGGCCTGACCCGGGTCAGGGACACTTTGAATATACGGTGCTGGTTCCCGCCGGAAATTCATCCCTTCCACAGCGGAGGAAGCAGTGCGGCTACCCCCGGAGGCGTAGAACCAGGCGTTAATATAGTCCCCCTTATATTTAATCACCTGACCGCGGGTCATCTCCACCGCCCGGCGGACACTATCATTAATCCGGGCCGGGTTGTAGGCCTGAAACTCTTCGACACTGGTGGAGGCGTCGGTGCCATGGGCTTTGACACCCCCTTCCTGGATCTTTTTCATGGTAAAGGTCCGCGCCAGGATGGCCTGGGCTGCCAGGGCGTTCAAGGGCCAGGTGGGCTCCATCTCCGCAGCCACCACTCCGGGCAGGTACTCTTCAATGGGCATCCTTTTCACTTCACCGGTTTGATTCACATAGAGGGAGATGGTCGGTTCCTGGGCGGCCGGCCGCCGGGCCGGGGCCCGGCACCCGCCTAAAACCTGGCTTAAAAGCAAAACACCGATAATACCGGCCACCAGCTTGAACTTAAACGCCATGTCCGTCACTGCCTTTCCGAGGTTTTTCTTTTCCCTAGTATAGGCAAGTAACTTCCATGACTATGCATCGCGGCGCAATGGGCATGGAGGAGCGGGCTTTAGCCACTCTCACCCTCTGTTTTCCCTTCGGCCAGGAGGCGGTAAGTATCCCGGGCCTGATCGGCAGCTATATGCTCCGGCGTAGCCAGGATCTCCACCGTTTGCCAGTGGTTGCCTATCTTCAAGGTTAACACATCCCCCGGCTTTACTTCTGTACTGGCCTTAGCCGGCCGCCGGTTAACCTCTACCCCGCCGCCGGCGCATACCTCCTTGGCCAGGGTCCGCCTCTTAATCAAGCGGGATACCTTTAAGAATTTGTCCAGACGCATAACCCTACCCCCCAAAAACAGGAAATCAGGCCTGAAGCCTGATTTCCCTCCTTGCTACAGTTTATCTGGCCACTGCATCCTTCAGGGCCTTGCCCGCCTTAAAAACAGGCGCCCTGGTAGCGGCAATCTCGATCTCCTCGCCGGTCCGTGGATTACGCCCTACCCGGGCCGCCCTTTCCTTGATTTCAAAGGTACCAAATCCCACTAACTGAACCTTATCACCCTGGGCCAGGGCTTCTTCGATGCTGGCCAGGACCGCGTTGACCACCTTTTCCGCTTCCTTCTTGGTTAGTTCAGCTTTTTCGGCCACGCTGGCCACGAGATCCATTTTGTTCAACTTTTATCCCTCCTGCTCAATCATATGCCCTGTTCACTCTTATTCGCTATAATCCAACAATCTCCTGCATTACCGGTTATATTCCTGGAATTTTTTTCGCCTCTTCCCATAGGGCATCCATTGCTGTCAGGGAAAGAGCTTCTATCTTAAGGCCCTGCTGCCGGGCCCTTTGTTCTATATAGTGAAACCGGCGGATAAATTTAGCAACCGTAGCCTGCAAGGCGGCCTCCGGCTCGATCCCCAGCCGGCGGGCCAGGTTGACCACCGCGAAGAGGAGGTCCCCCGCTTCCGCCTCCTGTTCCCTTTTTTGTTCCTCGGCCACCGCCCTCTGCAGTTCCGCCAGCTCTTCTTGCACCTTGTCCCAGACGCCAGCCATATCAGGCCAGTCGAAACCCACCCGGGCTGCCTGTTCCTGGACCTTCAGGGCCTGCAGGAGGGCCGGCATACCCCGGGGTACGCTTAATACCGAGGGTTCCTGCTCTCCGCTAGCCCTTTTCTCAGCTGCCTTGATCTGATCCCAGCGGGCCAGTACCTCGCCGGCAGTACTAAGGGTCGTGGTGCCAAAGACATGGGGGTGACGGCGACGCATCTTGGTGCAGATGGCTTCCAGGCAATCTGCCAGGGTAAAATCGCCCTCCTCTTCCGCCAGCCGGGCATGGAAAACCACCTGTAATAGTAAGTCTCCCAGCTCTTCCGCCAGTTTATGCATATCCCCGCTATCAATGGCCTCCAGGACCTCATAGGTCTCCTCCACCAGGTAACGTTTCAGGGACTGGTGGGTTTGCTCCCGATCCCAGGGGCAACCCTCCTGGCTGCGTAACCGGGCCATGATCGCCACCAGGCCCGGGAGGGTGCGGTCCCGCCCGGCCGGGTAAGGCGGCAGGTAGAGACTGGTGAGGTGATCAATCCAGGGCAAACGATCGATGGTGTAGAGGGGGACAGTCTCCACCCGTTCCTCCCCGGGCATACCTGCGGCCCGGACAATCGTCACCGGGTGCTCATCCGGGTAAAGCTCCATCAGGTTCAATTTGGTAGCCGCCGCTACCCTCTGGTTGTAAACCTGGGTGAGGATGAGACCCCGGCCGGGATCCAGGCCGGGGGTGGCAAAATCCAGGGCGTCGTGTACCGTTATGCCCCGGGTAGGGTCCAGGTGCAGGGCCGTGTAGAGGGCGTCCAGGCAGCTCATGGCCGGGATGACCCGGAGATCCAGGCCTGCTGCCGGGGCGGCCTCCAAAAGGAGGGCTACGCTTTTTTCCGCTACCAGGGGGTGGCCGGGAACAAGGTAAGCCACTACCTCCTCCCTGGCCTCCTGGAGCAGGGTAACGGTTATCCGCTGGTAGAGTTCCTCGAAATCACCCGCTTCTTCATAAAAGCGGTCGAAGGTCTCCCACTTGAAGCCCCGCCCGGCTAAAGCTGCTACTGCCGGGTGCTGCGTCGTACGCAGGTAGATCCTGTCCACCTCCGCCAGGGCCGCTAAAACCGCCGCTGGTACCTGGCCCGGGTCGCCGGGTCCCAGACCGGCGATAATGATTTTGCCCATCTACCTCGCCTCACAGGAAAAGCATACCACTTTATTGTACCATAACACCCGGCAAAAAAGAAGGCGGCGCCGGGGCGCCGCTTCATTGTTCCATTTGTTTGGCCAGAAAGCCCGCTGCCGTTTCGGCCAGCTTGAGCTCCATATCCCCCATCCTGGCCCCTTGCTCCCGCGAGCAAATAATTACTGCCCCTATGGGATCGCCTTCGGCAATTATAGGAGCAATGACTTCCGCTGTAAATCTATAGGCTTCTCCCTCGCCATCAATGGGGAACAGGTCTTCAGTAGGGGAATTAATCAGGACCGGCTTGCGCTCTTCCATTACCTTTTCTACGGCCGACCCAATGGGCTTATCCAGGAATTCCTTTTTTGGGGCACCGGCCACAGCTATGATGTTGTCCCGATCAGCGATGCAGGCGATATGCCCGATGGCTTCATGAAGCGAATCTGCATATTCCTTGGCAAAGTCTCCTAATTCACCAATAGGCGAGTACTTTTTTAAGATAACCTCACCTTCGCGATCAACGAAGATTTCCAGCGGATCACCTTCGCGGATACGCAGGGTACGTCTGATTTCTTTGGGTATTACTACGCGTCCTAGATCGTCTATACGCCGCACGATACCTGTTGCCTTCATTGCTGTCTATCCCCCCTTTACCCATTTTCGGGTAACCCTTTCTAAGGATTAACTTTCACTGTTAGTATATAAACCAACCCGGAGGTTTATTCATTTTTTCCCTGCCTTTTCTATAACTGGGATGAGGGATAAAACCCGGCACCGGCGTAAAAAATAATACTTTAGGTGCTGTTATTAATGCCCGGACTCAGTCTGGTAGCCACCTCTAACCGGACCTTCCTCCCCGGCTGGTGTGTTGACATAAACCCGGGTGGGGTAAGCCAGGCGGATGCCGTTGTCCCGGCAGGCCTGCCAGATCTTTTCCCGCAGGGCCTTTTCAATGGTCCAAAGGGAGCCCGGTTGGGCGAGGGCGGTAATGGTAAACTGGCCCCCTTTGTCCGTCTTATCAATATCGGTAACGCCGTAGATGCTGGGGGGCTCCACGGGCCCTTCCGCCCCCTGGATCAGCTCCCGCGCATACTCTGCCTGTACCTCCCGGCAGACCTGTTCTAAAACCCGACGGATTTTACGGGGGTCCTCTTCAAAGGGGAAGGTCGCCGTGACAATGGCGCGCAGCTCTTCCCGGTTATAGTTACGCACCGTCTTAATCTCGCTGTTAGCGATGTAGAACTTTTTCCCGCTCCATTCCCGGATCGTAGTCAGCCGCAGACCCAGCTCTTCTACCGTACCGGTGACCTGGCCGTTGACCTCTATCAGGTCCCCCACATGAAACTGGTCTTCAAAGATGATAAAGAAACCGGTAATGATGTCCTTCACCAGGCTCTGGGCGCCAAAACCCACGGCCAGGCCCAGCACCCCGGCCCCGGCAATGATGGGGGCGATGTCGATAAACTGCTCCAGGGCCAGCATAATAGCCAGCGCATAGATAAGATAGCGCAGGGCTGAAGTTAAAAGGGTTTCCAGGGTCTTTTCTTTGTGCGGATCCCGCCGGGACACCCGGAAAAGGCGGTGGATAAGGCGGGAAACAATATTCAGGGTTATCAGGGCGGCTACTATGATTACCCCCACCCAGAAAAGCCTTTCCAGGAACAAGGTAAACCGCGGCTGCAAACCCGCCCAGATGCTGTTGAAGTTCTCCAGCGGCAAAATTAACCCCTCCCGTAACTGTTTTATCCCCCTGTTTAACTCACCGCTTCCGCGACCAGGTATCTAATCCGGGTCAAAACGTCGGCCAGCAAAGCCAGCAACCCCTGCTGGTCCAGGCCAGCTGCCCGCACCCTGATGGTTAAACCGTTGGTAGAAGAGAAGGCCAGCTTGCGGGGAAAATACTGGGTGAGCTGGAGCAACTTCTCCCCCCGCAGCCTGTGCCCCTGGCCAAAACTCAGTTCTACCTCTTTACCCTTCTGGTGGACGCTCTCTACCCCCACCTCCTGGGCCAGGAGGCGTACCCTGGTAAGGTCCACGAGGTTCCGGGCCGCCGCCGGCGGCAAACCGTAGCGGTCAGTCATCTCAGCAGCAATATCCTCCACTTCGTCCAGATCCCGGGCGGCCATCAAGCGGTGGTAAACCTCCATTTTCAGGGCCGCATCGGGGATATAGTCGTCGCTTAAGAAGGTGTCCACCGTCAGTTCCACCGGGGCCGCCGGGGCTACCGCTACCGGCGCCGCCTCCGGTGCCATTTCGCCCCGCTGGCGCTTTAATTTCTGCACCGCTTCCTCCAGGAGCTGGCAGTACAGGTCAAAACCCACGGCCAGCATATGGCCGTGCTGTTCCGGCCCCAGCAGGTTCCCGGCACCCCGGATCTGCAGGTCGCGCAGGGCGATTTTATACCCGGAGCCAAAGGCTGTAAACTCCCGGATGGCCGCCAGGCGCTTCTCAGCAAGTTCCCCCAGGACCTTATCCGGCCGGTAGGTAAAATAGGCGTAGGCCAGGCGGTTGGTCCGGCCTACCCGGCCTCGCAGCTGGTAAAGCTGGGCCAGGCCGAAGCTGTCGCTCTCGTCAACAATGAGGGTATTGACGTTGGGGATGTCCAGCCCATTCTCGACAATGGTGGTGCACACCAGGACGTCATACTGGCCTTCGATAAAATCCAGCATGACCTTTTCCAGTTCCCTTTCCTCCATCTGGCCGTGGCCTATCCCTATCCTGGCCTCCGGTACCAGCTGCTGGATGTGATAGGCAAAACGGTCGATGTCAGCTACCCGGTTGTGGACAAAATAAACCTGGCCGCCCCGTTCCAGTTCCCGGCGGATGGCCTCCCGGACCAGCTCCGGGCTGTACTCCACCACATAGGTCTGCACCGGAAAGCGATCCTCCGGCGGTGTTTCAATCAGGCTCAAATTGCGCACGCCGGCCAGGGCCATATGCAGGGTGCGGGGGATGGGGGTGGCCGTCATGGTCAAGGCATCCACGCTGTAACGGAGTTTTTTCAGCTTTTCTTTGTGGGCCACGCCGAAACGCTGCTCTTCATCGATTATGACCAGCCCCAGGTTCTTGAAGGCTACATCAGCGGATAACAGGCGATGGGTGCCGATGATGATGTCTATCTCGCCCCGTTTCAGGGCCTTAACCACCCGTTTCTGTTCCCCCGGGGAGGAGAAACGGCTCAGGACAGCAATTTTGATCGGGAAGGGGGCAAAGCGGCCCCGGAAGGTGTTGTAGTGCTGCTGGGCCAGGATGGTAGTTGGTACCAGCAAGGCTACCTGCTTGCCATCCATGACGGCCTTAAAGGCGGCCCGCATGGCTACTTCCGTCTTACCGTAACCGACATCACCGCAGAGGAGACGGTCCATAGGCCGGGGTTTCTCCATATCCGCCTTAACCTCGGCAATGGCTTTCAACTGGTCCGGGGTCTCGGTATAGGGGAAGGCCTCTTCAAATTCCCGCTGCCAGGGGGTATCCGGGGAAAAGGCATAGCCGGGAATAGCCTCCCGCCGGGCGTAAAGCTCCAGCAATTCCTCTGCCATGGCCTGCACGGCTTCCTGGACGCGGCTTTTAACCTTATGCCATTCATTGCCTCCCAGGCGATACAGGCGGGGCACATGGCCTTCGGCCCCTACATATTTCTGCACCAGGGATACCTGGTCAATGGGTACGTAGAGGCGGTCCTGGCCCGCGTACTGGATCAGGAGGTAATCCTTCTTCACGCCTCCTACTTCCAGTTGTTTGAGCCCCAGGTAGCGGCCGATACCATGGTGGACGTGGACGACATAATCACCTTCCCGCAGGTCGTCGAAGGAGGTGACCCTGTTGCCTTCCCTGGTAGCCCGGGGACGGCGGGCCCTCCTGACCCCACCGTATATCTCCGCGTCACCCAGAACCGCCAGCCGCATCTCCGGCCAGCTAAAACCCTGGCGCAAACGCCCCGGGACCATGATCACCTGGCCCGCCGGGGGCAGGCTCGCTACCTCCCCCAGGACCTGGGTGTTAATGCCCTGATCGGCCAATCCCTGCCGTAATCCCGCCAGGCGGTCCGGGTCGGCCACCATCAGGATGACATGGTAGTTGTCCCGGCGCCAGCGACTGAGTTCATCGACCATCAGGCCCATCCGTCCCTGGAAAGCAGGTACAGATTGAGCCCCGACGCCAATGGTGCGCTGCGGACTTGTCCCCGGTGCCCGCCTGGGTAACAGGGATAGATAGAGGCGCTGGTAACGCTGGTACAGCCGGTCCAGCTCGGCCGCTTCCATATAGGCCTGCCCCTGGGCGGGCAGGGCCAGGCCGCTGGCCAGCATCTCCGTTAAAACCCCCAGGCGCTGCTGCTCCCGCCGGCGCACCTCTTCCTGCAAGCGTGCCGGGTCGTCCAGGACCACCAGGGGGGGCTGCGGGAAGTAGTCAAAGAGGGTGGCCAGGTTAGGGTAAAAGAGGGCCTGGAGCTGATGGATGCCTGAAGGCCAGTCCCCCATCTCCAGGCGGGCGATCATACCCTGGACCCTCTCCTTTAACTCGCGGGCAGCCTGGGGCTGGCGTTTACGCAGGTTATTGTAGGTGCGCGCAAATTCATCCCGCAAAGCCTGTAGCCCTGGTTGCAGGTCCGGTGGGGGGAGTACCTCCCGGGCCGGTCCCAGGATAATGGCCCGCGTTGCGGCTACCGAGCGCTGGTTATCAACCTCGAAATAGCGCAGGAAATCAATGGTATCCCCAAATAGCTCCAGGCGTACCGGATTTTCCGCCCCCGGGGGGTAGATATCGATAATGCCCCCCCGAACGGCTACCTGCCCCGGGGCGGTGACTATTTCCTCCCGCTGGTAGCCCATGGTAACTAACCGGCGTAAAAGGGCCTCGCGATCAATGGTCTGGCCAGTCTCCAGGGGCAGGAGGGCCTCCCGCAGGGTTGCCGGGGGTGGTAACCTCTGGAGCAAAGCGTCCACCGGCGCCACCAGGAGCCGCAGGCGGCCGCTGACCAGGTCCACCAGGGTCTGCAGACGCTGTCCGGCCACTTCCCAGCTATGGGCGTATACCTCCACCGGCAGGATCTCTGCTGCCGGCAAATAATGACTCCCTTCCCCCGGCCAGAAGGTTTCCAGGTCGGCCACCAACCGGCCCGCTTCTTCGCTCCCGGCCGTTACCACCAGGATAGGGTGATACTCGGTGAGCAGGGCAGCCAGCCACAGGCCCTTTAAGCCCTCTGGCAGGCCATAGACCTGTTGCTCGGCCAGGCCCTGGCGAAAGCCCTTATTTAAGCCGTGAAACTGCTCGCTATCTCTGACAATTTGTAATATACCATAATTATGCATTTATCCGCACTCCAACCAATAGTCAAGCCCCGGTTGATTAAGAAAAGGCCCGTCCTGAGGGCCTATCCCGCCAACGCGCGTTCATATTTATTATATTCTGCCCTGGTTTAAGAAGTCAAGTTTTATTGTTGGAAAAGTGGTGCAAAACTAGCACCAGCTGGTTCCACAACAGATGGGTAAAGAGGCTTGCTGCCCAGGCGATAAGCGCCTGGTCGGAATGGACGTACGCCCAGGCCCCCACCACGCCAAAGAGGGAATGGCCGGCCAAGGCTGCCAGGGCTGGCTTGAGCCTGGCCCTCCCTGCCGCCCGGCGCCTACCAGCTAGCTCCCACCACCCCTCCGCCAGACCAAAGATCATGTGGCTACCGGCCAGGGAAGCCCCGCCCAGCAAAGCCAGGCCGGTCTTGAAGGTTTCTTCCCCCACCGGACCTAAGAGGGCAATAACGACTCGCTGGTTCTCCTGCGCCCGCAGGAGGGTATAGTTCAGGGCCAGGGCTGCCAGGGCCGCCCCCAGGCCGGCGATGACAGTCTTGGCCAGGACAAGTAAGGCCTCAACCATTAAACTGGTTCATGGCCTCCTCCATCTCCCCCCCCTCCAGGAGGAAACGGGTAGCCTGGACGGCCTTGAGCAGTACCGGGCGCACCAGGGACCAGTCTTCTTCACTGAAGGGTTGCAAAACGTAGTCAACTACATCTTGCCCTGGCCGGGGCCGGCCAATACCTATCTTCAGGCGCATGATAGCCGTTGTTCCCAGGGCCGCCATAATCGACTCCAGGCCCCGGTGGCCACCCGAACTACCGCGCGGACGGAGGCGTAACCGCCCGGGCGGCAGGTCCAGGTCGTCGTGAATAATGAGCAGGCCGGCCGGGGAAATGCCGTACCAGCGCGCCAGGGGGCCTACAGCCTGGCCGCTGTTATTCATATAGGTCTGGGGTTTTACCAGGAAGACCCGCCGGCCAGCTACATGGCTCCCTCCGACCAGGGCCTGGTGACGACTGGCGCGTAAATTAACTCCCAGGTCGTCCGCCAGGAGATCGAGGACCATAAACCCCGCGTTATGCCGGGTCGTCTCATACCGGGGCCCGGGATTACCCAGGCCCACTACCATCTGCACCGGCAAACTGGTAGCCCCCTATTCGGCAGCCGGCGCTGCTCCTTCTTCCGCCGGCACCTCGGGGCTTTCCTCGGCTTCTACCGCCCTGGTGGTTACTACAGTGGCAATTAATGCCCCGGGCTCGGAGAGAATCTTTACCCCTTCTGGCACTTTAATATCAGCCACCGCCAGGTGTTCCCCTACCCCCAGGCTACTGACGTCCACAGCCAGGCTTTCTGGCAGGTCAGCGGGCAGGCTCTCAACCTCTACTTCCCGCAGGCCGTGCTGGAGGATGCCACCTTCTTTAACCCCCTTAGCCTCACCCTCCAGGATGACCGGTACCGTGGCCCGCAGCTTTTCTTCCAGGGAAATCTGGTACAGATCAGCGTGGGTAAGGACTCCCTTCAGGGGGTGGCGCTGAACCTCACGGACTACGGCCATAAACTCTTCCTGAGTGCCATTCCCGGCTAATGTTACCTTAAAAAGGGCGTTCTCCCCCTCCTGGGCCAGGATGCGCTCCAGTTCTTTGCGGGAAAAAGCTACTACCCTGTTGCCAACTTTCTTGCCGTAGATAACCCCGGGTAACTTACCTTCCCGGCGCAGGCGCCTGGCTACCAGTTTACCGGTAGCGGGACGCACTTCAGCCATAAGCGATTGTACTTGCATTACTCCCAACTCCCTTCACTACATTTAAGTTTAGCCTGCCTGGCAACAGCATAAACCCTCCCGCAGGTGAATAAGCATGTTATAAGGCGGGAGGTGATAATGATGTTTTATACCAGCAAAAAGCTCATCGGTATGCCGGTAGTCAGCCTGGCTGACGGCCACCAGTTAGGGCGCATCAAGCGCCTTTTAATCGACCAACAAAAGATGGCTATCGCCGCCTTTACCGTTGATCGCAAGGGATGGTTTAAGGAACAGCCAGTAATCCCCTATAACCATGTCAAAAGTGTAGGTAACCACGCCGTTACCGTGGATCAGGCCAGCGCCGTGGTCAAGTTGAGTTCGCTGCCAGAGCTGGAGGCCCTGGCTAAACACCCGCTCCCCCTGCTGGGAGCCCGGGTTATTACGGAAGAAGGCACCGTCCTGGGCACGGTGGACGACTTTCGTTTTGACCCCCAGGATGGCAAGATCTACTACCTGGATATTAAAGGCGGCCTTCTCCACAGCAGCAAAAGCCTGGACACCGGGTCCATCCTCACCTGCGGCCGGGACGCCCTCATTGCCCGGGCCGGGTCGGAAGAGGCCCTGCAGAAACCCGGGGGGCTCCTGAGCGTCAAGTGGCAGGATACCCTGAGCAGCGCCGGCAAGACCTTCGAGGGCGCCAGCAAGATCACCCGCCGGGCGACGGCAACTCTGCACCAGTACTGGCAACGCCTGCCCCTGGGTAAAAAGAAGGATGCTGACCCGCCCCCCGATGATAACAATTAGTCGAAAAGCTTGCTGACGGACAGGTCCTTATGGATACGCATGATCGCCTCGCCCAGGAGGGGTGCTACCGAAAGGCGCCTCAATTTGGGTATTTCCTTGCTCGCCGGCAGGGGAATGGTGTTACAAACGACTACTTCCTTGATGGGGGATGCCATGAGGCGTTCCCGCGCCGGCCCGGACAGGACAGGGTGGGTGCAGCAGGCATAAACCTCCCTGGCCCCATATTCCATTAACGCCCTGGCCCCCAGGCAAATGGTACCAGCTGTATCAATAAGGTCATCGATCATGATGACCGTTTTATTTTCGACATCGCCGATGAGGTTCATAATCTCGGCTACATTGGGGGCCGGCCGCCGTTTGTCGATGATGGCAATCTCCGCCCCGATGCGTTCGGCAAAGCCGCGGGCCCGGGTGACACCCCCCAGGTCCGGGGAAACAACCACCGCCCTCTCCAGGCCCTTGCTATGGAAATAATCGGCCAGGATGGGCACCGCCGTCAGGTGATCCACCGGAATGTCGAAAAATCCCTGGATAGCCGCCGCGTGCAGGTCCATGGTCAGCACCCGGTCGGCGCCGGCAGCAGTCATCAGGTTGGCCACCAGCTTGGCGGAAATGGGGTCCCGCGCCCTGGTTTTGCGTTCCTGGCGGGCGTAGCCGTAGTAGGGCACCACGGCGGTAATACGCCAGGCCGAGGCCCGCCGCAGGGCGTCGATTAAAATCAAGAGTTCCATCATATTATCATTGACGGGCTCACAGGTGGGTTGGATAACAAATACGTCTTCCCCCCGGACGCTTTCGTCGATGGCAATGCTGATCTCGCCATCGCTGAAACGGCTAACCTTGGCGGCCCCCAGGGACACGCCCAGGTAAGCGCCGATCTCTCGGGAGAGTTCTGGATTGGCGTTACCGCTGAAAATCTTTAAGCGCGCGTTGTCTGTCTCCATTTCCTTTTCTACCGACCTCCAGTTCCCGGAAATCGCCCCTCAAAGCCTGCCGTTTACCGACATTCCTGCCTGAATCGATTCCGGGAAAAGCTTCAACCTTGGTTTATTCGCCCCTTTTACCCTTTTTCCTGCCTTTCTGCGTCATCTTTTTTACCCCGGCGGGGTAGATTAACCTGCCTCCCCCGGGCCAGCGCCAGGGCACCCGCCGGTACATCCCTGGTAATGGTGGATCCGGCGCCCACCAGGGCCCCGGCCCCAACCCTGACGGGGGCTACCAGGTTGGCATTGCTGCCGATAAAAGCCCCGTCTTCAATAGTCGTCGGCCACTTTTGCCGGCCATCATAATTGCAGGTGATGGTACCGGCGCCGACATTGACCCCCGCGCCTACGGTAGTATCGCCCAGGTAGGTGAGGTGGGGCACTTTGGAGCCCCGGCCGATGCGGCTGGCTTTAACCTCGACAAAATCCCCCACCTTAACCCCTGCTTCCAGGACCGTCCCCGGGCGCAGGTAGGCATAGGGGCCGATATGGCAGCCCGGGCCTACAGTGCTGGCCAGGACCACCGCGTGGATGAGTTCGCTGCCATCGCCCACCTGGCTATCCCGGACAGTGGTTCCCGGCCCCAGGGAGCAGTTGGCGCCAATAATAGTATGCCCTTCTAAAAAGGTACCCGGATAGATAGTCGTATCCGGGCCGATGGTCACGCTGGCGTCGATATAAGTACTGGCGGGGTCAACAATGGTGATCCCGGCCAGCATGAGGGTCGTATTAATCCGGCGCCTCAGAATAGCCCCGGCCGCAGCCAGCTGGACCCGGTCATTGACCCCCAGGATCTCTTCGGGGTCGTCGCAGGCCAGGGCCTGGACTGCCAGGCCCTGGTTTACCGCCAGGGCGATTACATCAGTAAGGTAGTATTCCCCCTGGTTATTATCGGGCCTTAGCTGCGCCAGGGCTGGCCAGAGAAAGGAAGCCGTAAAACAATAAATGCCGGTATTGATTTCGTTAATGGCCCTCTCTGCCGGGGCGGCGTCCCGCTCTTCCACAATCGCCCTGACCCGGCCCTGCTCGTCGCGGATAATACGGCCATAGCCGGCCGGGTCGTCAAGGCAGGCCGTCAGGACAGTAGCCACCGCCCCGGTAGCCTGGTGTTCCTTGACCAGGCTGGCTATGGTGGCCGGCCTGATTAAGGGCGTATCACCGCAGAGGACCAGGATGCTCTCCGCCCCCCCCGCTGCCTGCCGGGCCTGGGCCAGGGCATGGCCTGTCCCCAGTTGTTCCTCCTGCCAGGCGTAGGTCTGCTCTGGCCCCAGGGCGGCTTTAACTTCCGCAGCACCATGGCCGATGACGATAACGCTGTTTTTTATGCCCGCCTCCCTGGTTGCCGCCAGGACGTGCTCTAAGAGGCAGCGCCCGGCCACCCGGTGCAGTACCTTGGGCTGCCGGGAACGCATCCTCTTGCCCTGCCCGGCGGCCAGGATAACAGCTACAGTATCTGACATAAGGCCTCCAACCTCCCCCTGCTACTCCCCGGCCAGTACCCGCCGGGCGAGTTCCAGGTCACTATCTTTATCCACGTCAATGCCAATTTCCGGGTAGGGAGAGATTATCCCCGCTCCCCGGGCACCCAGCAGGCGCGAGAATTGTTCCTCCGCCTCGGAGATGGTCAGGCGATGGGTTAAAAACTTGATAATAAAGCGCCAGCCAATTAAGCGGCTCAGGGCCAGGGGGCTTTTACGCAGCCTTACCAGCTCCTGCCCCCGGCAGGCACAAGTCTGAAGGGCGGCCGCCTTGATCAAAACCATATTGCCACCTGTAAAGGTGCCCTCGCGCAGGCGGACATAGGTACGGTTAACGCCCGGGTAGCGCGCCTCACAGGCTTCCCGGCTGGCGATGGGGTAATAAAAATCCGCCGGCCGTGCCTGGCAACGGGCCAGGAAATCCCTTACCGCCTCGGGTGTCAGCAGAGGAATATCGGCCGTTACCAGGAGCAACCACTCCGCGTCGGGGAAGGCTGCGGCCCCGTTCAAGGCGCTCTCCACCGTGGTCTGCCCGGCCGGGACCAGGGTAATAGCGCCCGGCAGGCAGGGGGCCATGCCGGGCGTCCCGGCAACAGCTATGCGGCGGATAGAACCCGCCGCCTGTAAAGCTGCTACCACCCAACTCAACATGGGCCTGGTGCCTATGGGCAGCAGGGCCCGGCCTTCTTTATCCCCGGCCAGGATAACAGCATCTACTTCCAAACCTGGTACTCCCTTCAAGCCTTCCGTCCCCGGCTGGAACGCATTTCTTCCCTGATAGCCTCCATTAAACGGTTCTCAGCATTTTCAATGTGTTCCTGGGCCAGCCGCTGGGCGAGTTCCACATCGCGGGCCGTAATGGCCTCTACCAATTGCTTGTGTTCCTTCAGGGTCTCCCACATCCGACCGGGTGTGCCCATGGAGATGGTTCGGAAACGCTGGATCTGTTCCCGCAGGTTATTGATAATCTGGGCCAACCGGTCATTACGGCTCGCCCGGTAGAGGATGTCGTGGAACTGGGTATCTACCCCTACCAGGGTCGCCAGGTCATTAGTTTCCGCGCACTCGGCCACCTTGATCAACAGGCGCTCCAGTTCGTCCAGTTCCTCTTCGGTAATGCGCTCGCAGGCCAGGCCCGCGGCCAGGGCCTCCAGGGCCGAACGGATCTCAAACACATCAGCAATATCCTTGGTCGAAAGGTCGGCCACATAAGCCCCCTTGCGCGGGATCATGACGACAAAACCTTCCAGCTCTAATTTGCGGATGGCTTCCCGTACCGGGGTGCGGCTGACACCCATTTCCTCCGCTAATTGGACCTCCATCAGCCTTTCGCCCGCTTTCAAATGGCCGCTAATGATAGCCTCCCGCAGGGCTTCAAAAACTATTTCCCGCAGGGGCTTGTAGTTTTCCAGTTTACCATTGAGCAGGTTTCTCATATAGCCACCTCTTTTACTGCTGGTCATCACCGGGGCCAGCCAGTACTTACAGGGTACGGGTCACTATTGTGGCCGGGTAGGTCTCCTTAAGCCGGGCGGCAATCCGCCCGGCTGCCTCCCGGTCCGGAGCTATACCGCAAACCACCGGGCCACTGCCACACATGAGCGCCCCTTCGGCCCCGGCTGCCAGCAGGCGGGACTTAATGCTCCCCACCTCCGGGTACAGGCTGGCGGTTACCCCCTCTAAATCATTACCCAGGGCCCCAATAAGCCGTTCCCGATCCCCGGCTTTGATGGCCGCCAGGGCCTCTTCTTCCCCGGGGACGGCCCTCGCCCGCCAGTCCGGGCTGGCGTCCCAGGCCCGGTAGATAGCCGCCGTGCTGACCCCGAAGGGGGGCGGCACCAGCACCAGCCAGAGGACCGGGGGGGAGGGGAGGAGGGTTAATTCTTCCCCCCGGCCCCGGCCCAGGGCCGTACCCCCCAGGAGGCAAAACGGCACATCAGAGCCCAGGCTGGCCCCTTCCCGGGCGAGTTGCCCCGGGGTAAGGCCCAGATTATAGAGGTAGTTCAGACCCAGCAAGGCGGCGGCCGCATCGGCACTGCCCCCGGCCAGACCGGCAGCTATAGGGATCCTCTTGACCAGGGTTATCCTGGCCCCCGGCGAACCATAACGCTGCTGCAAAAGCCGCGCTGCCTGGTAAACCAGGTTATCCGGTCCAGCCGGCAAGGGCGCCCCCTCTACTTCCAGGTGGATGCCTGTTTCTGCGCGCTGGATGCTCAAGGTGTCGTGCAGGGCCATTGTTTGGAAAATAGTACTTATATCATGAAATCCATCCGGCCGGCGCCCCAGGACGCGCAGGGTCAGGTTTATTTTCGCATAGGCCGGCAGCTCCAGGACATCCAAAATACGGTATCCCCCTGTAGATTTATTCTCACCCGGCAGGCATCCCCCTATGCCGGTAACTATTATGCCATTTAAGACATTTAAGCCAGGGGAAAAAGAAGGAAAGGGCCGGGGGAAGGCGAATACTTAGCCTGCACAGGTTAATTATTCTGACCTACAGTTACAATCCAGAAAGGAGAAAACCATGGCCGACAATCTGTTCTTAAAAAACTATATGGAGGACTGCGTCTGGGAGCTACTGGACGAGGTCCTGGCCCGGGACCCCGGAGCCTGTCGCTGTGCAATCTGTCGCTACGATATTGCCGCCCTGGCCTTAAACCAGTTGCCACCGCGTTATGTGGTCCGGGAGAAGGGGGTTGTTTATTCTAAAGTGGCTATGCTGGAAGTACAGCACCGGGCCGATATCTACCGCGCTATCACCCAGGCCCTGATGACCGTGAAGCAAAACCCCCGCCACGGGAACTAGTTAATCATGGAATTTATACCCCACACCGCGCACCGTAATGATGTAGCGGGGATTGCTGGGGTTTTCTTCTATTTTCTCCCGCAGGTGGCGGATATGAACGTCGATGGTGCGGGTATCGCCGTAGTACTCGCTTTCCCAGAGACGTTCCAGCAGGGCTTCGCGGCTGAAAACCCGGCCGCGGTTTTCCGCCAGCAGTTGCAGGAGCTGATACTCCTTCAGGGTCAGGTCCACGGGCTTGCCCTTCACCGTGACCACATGGCTGGCCGGGTTTATGCTCAGTGCGCCTACGGACAGCGTTTCGTCCTCCTGGCGCGGGCTTTCCGCTGCCCGGCGCAGAATAGCGCGCACCCTGGCCACCAGCTCCCGGGGACTGAAGGGCTTGGTCAGGTAGTCATCGGCGCCCAGCTCCAGGCCCAGGACCCGGTCCACCTCTTCCTTACGGGCAGTCAACATTAAGATGGGCGTATTACCCCTGGCCCTGATGCTACGGCAGACCTCAAATCCATCCACTTTGGGTAACATAACGTCCAGGATAACGAGGTCCGGTTTTTCCGCCGCCACCTTTTCCAGGGCTTCAGCACCGTCGCTGGCGGTGCTGGTAGCGTAACCCGCCTGTTCCAGGTTAAAAGCCACCAGTTCCAGGATCGCTGGCTCATCATCAACAATTAATACCCTGGCCAGTTCTATCACCACCCTTCCGGCTTATTATATCGTAGTCGGCTGAAATCCTGCAAGTAGGAAGGATAAATGTAATTAACGCCTCCCCAGGCAAAAAAATAGCCCGGTGGTTTTACCGCCGGGCTACTTGAGCCGTTGCCAGGGGCAGGGAGGCCTGGGCCGGGATTAAGTGTACAGCTTCAGGCGGGAAGGTAGCCAGCACCTCCCGGCCCGGCCGCAGGGCACCCAGGCGGAGCTGGGTGGCCCCGGCCAGGGCTACCAGGGAGGGGCCGCAGTCGATCTCCACCCGGTACTGGCCCCCTTGGGGGGTAATGTGGGTGACCCTGCCCCGCAGGGAGTTAACAGCGCTATTCCCCCCTGTTCTCCCATCGCTAATAAGTATCTCTTCCGGCCGCAGGCAGGCTACTACCCGGCCCCCCAATCGCGTCCCCGCCAGGATGGTGACTCCCCCCTGGAGGCGGACCGGGACCGGGCCGCTGCCGTTGGGGAAAGCCTCCCCTGGCAGGAGGTTGGTAACGCCAACAAAGCTGGCCAGTTCCACACTGGCCGGCTGCCAGAGGATGTCCTCCGGCCGGCCGGTCTGGACCACCCGCCCCCCTTGCAGGGCCGCTACCCGGTCCGCCAGCAAAGGCAGTTCGGTAAAATCATGGGTGACAAAAACGGCCGTGATCCCTGTGGATCTTAAAAGCGCCTGCAGATCTTCCAGCAAGGCGCCCCGGGTGGGGGCATCCAGGGCGGCAAAGGGCTCATCCAGGAAAAGGACCTGGGGTTCCAGGACAAAGGCCCGCGCCAGGCTGACCCGCCGGGACTCACCGCCGGAAAGCCGCCGGGCCGGCCGTTCCGCCAGGTGGCTGATCTGGAGGGCCGCCAACCAGTGTTCCACCCGTTCCTTTATAGCCGCCCGGGCCAGGCCCCGGAAACGCAGCCCCATGGCTACGTTGTTAAAGACGGTGGTATCCAGGAGCAAGGGCTCCTGGAAAACCACGGCCAGTTGCCGCCGCCAGGAGAGGGCCTGGCGGTAGTCTACCCGCTGGCCATCAAAGTAGATGGCGCCGGCCGCCGGTTTCTCCAGCAGGGCCAGGGCCTGGAGCAGGGTGCTTTTGCCAGCGCCGTTGGGGCCGATCAGGCCCCACACTTCGCCCCGGCCAAGGGTCAGGCGATCCACGGCCAGGACCTGGCGCCCACCCTTCACGACCCGCAGGCCCTCAGCCCGGATACTGATGCTCACATTTATCCCCCTCCCCCGTTGCTCCCGGTTAGCTCCTAAACAGCCGCATTAATCTTCTCCTATCCCCGGTGGTCGCCTGCGCCCGCTGCTGTAAAACAGTCAGGACCGCTGTAATGCTGAAGGCCAGGCCCAGCAGGATAAAGCTCAGGGCCATGGCTACATCGAAGTGCCCCCGGGATACTTCCAGCATCGTAGCTGTAGTCAGGACCCTGGTCTGGTGCATGATATTGCCCCCCACCATGGCGGCCGCCCCCACCTCAGAAATAACCCCGCCAAAGCCAGCGATAATGGCAGCCAGGATCCCCAGGCGGGCTTCTTTGAGCATGGTCCAGTAGAGTTGCCCCGGCGAGGCGCCCAGGGCCAGGATCTGGGTTTTAAGCTTGGCCGGCAATTGCTGGAGGGCGGCCATGGTTAGCCCGGTTACCAGAGGGGTGGCAATGAAGGCCTGGGCGATGACCATGGCCGCAGGGGTATAAATGAGGCCCCACCGCCCCAGGGGGCCGCTGCGCCAGAGCAGGAAACTCACCCACAGGCCGACCACCACCGGCGGCATACCCATACCGGTATTAACCAGGCTGATGAGTAGCCGGCGGCCGGGGAATTCCCTGCTGGCCAGGAAAACCCCCAGGGGAACCCCCGCCAGAATACTGATGGCGGTGGCCAGGCCGCAGACCCGGAAGGTAAGGGAGACTACCTCCATCACCTCCGGGTCCAGGCGGATTAGCAAATAGAAGGCCTGCACCAGCCCCTGCCAGACTGCTTCCACCGGTTAACTTCACCTCGCGGGATTACTTTAGGGGTAAGGCAGGTTCTCTTCGGGTGCTGCTTGCGCCCTTATACCAATACAAGGCTTCCTGGTGGAGATACGTCCCTACCCTAACGTCCATGGAAATAGAATTCTGCCATAAAATCGTTGCTGCAGGAAATAGGCTCCTTCTGGGGTGAGGCATATCCCCTGCGGGCGCTGGTTGCGGTTTACTGTCCCAGGGTTTTTTCGTCCTTGCCCGCGTCGGGGAAGAACAGGGGTTGGCCGAATTTATCCTTGCCAAATTCGCCGATGATCTTCTGGGTCTCCGGGGCGATCATGAAATTCACAAAGGCTTTCGCCCCTTCGCTGTTGATGGTCATGCCCGTAAATTTCTCGGGGTTTACCTGCATGACATGGTAGATGTTGAGCAGGGCTTTCTCCCCCTCGACCAGGATGTCCAGCTTGAGGTTGTTCTTGAGGGCCAGGTAAGTACCCCGGTCCGTCAGGGTGTAACCGCCCTTCTCCGAGGCTATGCTCAAGGTCTGGCCCATGCCGGAGCCAGCCTCCTGGTACCACTTGCCCTCCGGCTTGATGTTGGCCGCTTTCCAGAGGCTTTTCTCCATCTTATCGGTACCGGAATCGTCACCGCGGGAGACAAAGATGGCCTGCCGGCTAGCGATCTTTTGTAAAGCCTCGGTAGCCTTCTTCACGCCTTTAATCTGCGCCGGGTCTCCAGGAGGCCCTACGATGATAAAATCGTTATGCATGACCAGCTGGCGGTTGATGGCCGTTCCTTTGTCTACCAGTTTCATTTCGGCCTCCGGGGCATGGACCAGGAGGACATCGGCGTTGCCCTGGTCGCCCATGGCCAGGGCCTGTCCCGTACCCACAGCGTTGGGTTTGACGGTATAGCCGGTTTGCTTCTCAAACAGGGGGATAAGTACGTCCAGCAGACCGCTGTCCATGGTGCTGGTGGTAGTTGCCAGGATGAGGTCCTTTTTAGCCGGCGCCGGGTTATTCTGACTAGCCTGGAGGGCCGGATTCTTCCCTGCCTGGCCCGTATTCGCTTTCTGACCGCAGCCGGCTATCAGGATGGCCAGCAATAAAAACAGGGCTACCAGGGTGAGGATGGGTTTCCTTAAGTTGTGCATGTAATGTTTCCCCTTTCCCTATGTCTTGAAAAACATATCGCCCTTAAAAAAATAAGGTTTTAACCAAAATACTGCCTGAAGGCCGCTTCGATGGCCTCCCCCGCCGCGTGCTTAAACTCCTTGAAACGCTGCAAAAACCACCTCCCGGCTGGCGTCAGTTCAGCTCCCCCGCCCGCTTCGCCGCCTACACGGGTGGCAAGGAGGCGTTGCCCCAGGCGCAACTCCGCCTTTTTGACCTGGCCCCAGGCCTGGCGGTAAGACATATTGAGGCTCCGGGCGGCCTGGTTAATGGAACCCCGCTGCTCGATCTCCTGCAGGAGTTCAAAGAGCCCCTCGCCAAAGACGTGCTCTCCCTCCTCCAGCCAGAGTTTGTAACGCACCTGCATAATTTCCACCCCGTATAACTATTTCCATTGTAAGGGATTAAGCAGAGCCGGTCAAGGATTTTTAACCAGGGCTGGCTATTTTCCCTTCCCCGGTGTAAAATACCCTCAGGAAAATTATTATTTGCCACCCACCGGGGAACTTTATTAAATAAGCCAGCGTCTATGGTTATAGAGCAGCCCCGCCACCTTCAAAAAGGGAGAGAACTGCATGTTCCGGCGTCTACTGGTTTATTTGCTCCTCCTGGCCCTGACCTGGCTGACCGGCTGCCAGTCCAAGCCCGTAGCCGTAACCTATAATGATTTCAAGGGCCAGATTGTCGGCCTGGAGTATTATATTAACGAATTTGGCAACAATGAGCCCAGGCAGGTTATGAACCTGGTCGATAAGCAGTTGGTCCAGCGTTTCCTGGCCCTCATGGGCCCTTTACCCAAGGCCAGCCCCCCCACCCAGACTGGCACAGGAGCCAGGGACTACCTGGCCTTTAAGTTTACTAAAGACAATGAGATTGTCACCAGCCAGCAATACCCTTACTGGCACCAGGGTAACGGCCCGGGTTACCTGGAGCTGGAGGACGGCTGGCACCAGGTAGCAGCGGAGTTTAACACCAAGCTGGCCACCCTGAGTGAGTATAGCGAGGCCTCCAGCGAGATTGACCCGGCGGATGCTGCTTTTCTCAAGCAATACGGTTGGACTATCTTTTACCGCATCAAGAGCTATAATGGCTCCCTGCCCAAAAAATTCCTCCATGAATCCGGGGAGTACCCGGTAGCCCTTTACTATGCCTATAATAATGAGTTGAGCAAGGATGTGGGCCTGGACCTCACCCCTTACCTGGGTAAAAGCGTGACCGTCAACCTCTATAAAATCGAGGAGCCCCTGCCAGCCTTTATGGCCCCCCGTCAGGAGGCCAACCGGGCGGTCATCGTTAAAGACGGGCAGAAGATTATCGGCGCCTGGCTCGATGCCGGCCGGCACAACGCCTTCGCCTGCTCCCTGAAGGGCCGGCGCCTGGAAGAGATCACCGGCAAAACCTGGGGTACCTGGGTGGACCAATATATAAACCACGATAACCCCCAAGAGAAATTAATCAGCCAGATGAGCCCGGAAAAGGTAATTGAAACCTATTACGAAGCCATCGACGGCAAGGACCCGAAAACGGCCCACGCCACCGAAACCCGCCGCCGCCTGGTGGAATACCTCTTTAACAATATGGACAACAACCGCCTGTATAATTACTCCTACGCCACCAACGACGCCTACGAGATCAACAACATCACCCGGGCGAAAGTGATCCGCATCCAGCCCTACCAGGGGCCGGAGCCGCTACCCCCGGACGTGAAAAAGTTTATGGTGGAAGTGGACATCAACGTCCGGCGCCTCTACACCTACGACAGCGGCCGCCAGGTACGCTTCCTTACCCTGCGGCGGGAAACACCTACCACCGGCTGGCGCATAGATGCTATCGGCTCTGGTCCTTAAGAGGGGATAGCCGGCTGCCTGGAACAGGCCGCCGGTTGAGTTTTTGCTTTCTTTTTCGGTATTTTTTGTATCATCTGTATTGAATACTTGCTATTGACCATTATGGCCTCTAGTGATAGATTAATATAGGAAACAGTATGGGGACCAGGGGTATAGCATTAAATTTTTTCGGCGAAGGAGAATGGTCACTGATGCCCAAACAACCGTTTGATGGCAACACAGCGGCTGCTCATGTAGCCTACGCCATGTCCGAGGTAGCGACGATCTACCCCATTACGCCATCCTCGCCCATGGCTGAACTGGCTGATGAATGGGCCGCCCACGGCCGCAAGAACATTTTTGGTAAACCGTTACAGGTCATCGAGATGCAATCTGAGGCCGGGGCTGCCGGTGCCGTCCACGGCTCCCTGGCGGCGGGAGCCCTGACGACCACCTTTACTGCCTCCCAGGGCTTGCTGCTGATGATCCCCAATATGTACAAGATTGCCGGGGAGCTTTTACCCAGCGTCTTCCATGTGGCGGCCCGAGCCCTTTCCACCCATGCCCTGTCTATTTTCGGCGACCACGCCGATGTCATGGCTGCCCGGCAGACAGGCTTTGCCATGCTGGCCTCTGCCTCGGTGCAGGAAGTCATGGACCTGGCCCTGGTGGCCCATCTGGCTACCTTGAAAGCACGGGTACCCTTTATCCACTTCTTTGATGGTTTCCGCACTTCCCACGAAATCCAGAAGATCGACGTTATCGAGTATGAGGATATGGCCAAACTGGTGGACTGGGAAGCCATACACGCCTTCCGGGCTAGGGCCCTGAATCCTGAGCACCCCCACCAGCGGGGTACAGC
>JASUSX010000003.1 GCA_030445875.1 Clostridia bacterium | reverse complement strand
ACACTTCTTGCAAAAAAACGGCTAAGTGATTGCGGTAACAAGCATAACCCTTAAGGAGGATGATTCAATGGGCAAAGTAACAGTCAACTGGACGGGCAAGATGCAATTCGCCGGGGATGACGGTGCCGGCCACCGGGTGGCTATGGATGCCAGCCCCATCTACGGGGGCGAAAACCAGGGAACGCGGCCCATGGAGCTGATGCTCATGGCCCTGGGGGGTTGTACCGGCATCGAGGTGACCCACATCCTGCAGAAGATGCGGGTGAATTTTGATGGCCTGACCATTAGTGTGACAGGCGAAAGGGCTGCCGACCATCCCAAGATTTTTACCAGCATGAAGGTGGTCTACGAATTCCGGGGTGCCAGTATCCCACCGGACAAAATAGCCCACGCTATTCAACTAGCCGACGAGGTCTACTGTTCAGCGGCCAATATGATGAAGGCGGCTGGGAGGATCGAGTATGCCTTTAAGATTAACGGCCAGGAGTATCCCTACCCTTTTTTGAAAGAAGCCAGCAACGGATAAAAGGTTAATCTGTTAACAGGGGACTTGCATGACCAGGAAAATAATTCAGGAGACTAAAATTAAGTTACAGGGGGGAACTGAGGGTGAATAGTTACGCTTTCTGGATCCTGTTTATGGCCGTCATCTATACAGTCGCCCTGATTGTCGCCGGTAATGTAGCTAAAAGCAAGGCCGCCCGGGGTGAAGACTTCTGGGTAGGCGGCCGTAAGTTTAAGCCCTGGATGGTAGCCGTTTGCATAACCGGGCTCTTCTCCGGCTCCTCATATATCGCCATCCTGGAACTAGCCTACACGACGGGCATCTCCGCCGGCTGGTATGGTGTGGCCGAACTAATTCATGTAGTTATTATCGCCCTGTTTTTCGTGGTACCTTTCCGTAAACGCCTGGTAATTACGGTATCAGGAATGATCGGTGACCGCTACGGTCGCACGGCCAAAGCCATCGCCGGCGCTGTAACGGCCTTTACCTTCCCCATGTACGCCACGGCCAATGCCCTGGCCTTTGCTGCGGCCATGAGTGCCTTTACCGGCATGTCTTTATCCACTTGGGTAATCTTCAGCGCCCTGCTCTTACTCATTTACCTGCAGGCCGGGGGCATGTGGTCGGTGGTCTTTACCCAGACGGCTAACACCGTGGCCTTTACCCTGATGTTTGTTATCGGCCTGGTGGCCTTCTTCATTAAACCCGGTTTGGCCGGCTTGAGCCAGCTAGCGGCAACCAAACCGGCCATGTTCGGCCTGACCACAGTCGGCTTGCAAACCATCCTGGCCTGGTTCGGCACCTTCCTGGTCAATGTTTTCCTGGCCCAGGCAGCCTTCCAGATGGCCCTCTCCTGCCGCACACCGGAAGAAGGGCAAAAAGGCCTTTTGTGGGCGGCCGGCTTTAATATCGTCTTTATCGTCCTGGGCGTCCTCTTCGGCCTGGCCGCGGCTATAGTGGCCCCTGGCGTGGGTCGCGGTCTGGTGGCTGTGCCCCAATACCTGGCCCAGGTTTTACCGCCGCCCCTGGTAGGTATCTTTTTCATGGGTATCTGGGCCTGCGCCCTGGGCTGGGGTGCGCCCTGCCAGTTTTCCGGGGCCACCAGCCTGGGCCGGGATGTGGCTTCGTCCCTTAACCCCGGGCTTACCGACCGGCAGATGGTGAGCTACACCAAATGGTCCCTGGTCATCCTGACCGGTTTAATGATCGTTTTTGGCTTCCTGCGCACGGAGCAGGCTGCCTGGTGGAATGTCCTGGCCTGGACGGCCCGCAACGGCGCCACCTTTGCCCCCATCATCGGCGTTCTCTTCTGGCCTCTGGCTACCAGGAAGGCAGCCGTCAGCGCCCTGGTTGCCGGTTTCGTATCCGGCGTGGCCTGGTACCACCTGGGCGGCTGGCACCCGGCTAAATTCTACTTGAATATCCACCCCGTTTGGATCGGCATGATCTTTAACGTTTCGGCCCTAGCCCTGGTAACCCTGGTGGAGAAGGCTGGCAGCTACCGCTGGGCCATACCGGAGCGGGGAGTGGCCCGGAGCGTGGGACTGGGGGCCATAGTGGCCGGCCTGGCTTTAATCATCCTGGCTGTCAACCAGTTTAAGTGGCTCTACACCAAAGGCGTTTTTGGTATGGTGCTTTTCCTGATCTTTATCGCCGCTTTCTGTATGGTGATTACCTTTACCAGGGAGGCAGAGGAAACGGGCCTGGCCATGGAAAAGGACCGGTTCCAGGGCATACGGGCCCAGGAGAAACCGGTGGGCTAATTAGGACTAAAGGGGCGGCCGCTGGGCCGCCCCTTTACTTACTCCTGCCGGCTGAAGGACCAGGAGCCTAAAATTCCCAGGACCAGGGCCATAAGGGCAATCACGGCCAGGTCGAAGCCCAGACTGTAGTGGACCAGGAACTCTACTACCCGGGGGTCGGCGTCGGCATAGATAATCCGCCGCAAGGCATCGACGCCGTAGGTCAGGGGGTCGATCTTCATAAAGAAAGCCATCCAGCTCGGCAAATTGGTCATGGGGAAAATGGCGCCGCTAAGGAAAAAGAGGGGCATGACCAGGAAGTTCATGATCATCTGGAAGCCCTCCATGGTCTCCATCCGGCTGGCTATGGCGATGCCGAAGAAAGTAAGGCTTAAGGAGATCAGGAACAGGATACCCAGGAGCTGGAGGATTATGAGGGGCGTCAGGGGTACTTTGATAAAGGGTGCCAGCAGGAGCATGATGGCGGCCTGGATGAGGGCCACAGTACTGCCGCCCAGGGCTTTACCCAGGGCCGTGGCCCAGCGGGGCACCGGGGCCACCAGGACCTCCTTTAAGAAGCCGAACTCTCGGTCCCAGATAATGGAGACGCCGGAAAAGATGGAGGTGAAGAGGACGGACATACCTAGGATGCCCGGGTACATGAACTGGACGTAATTGACCGGTACGTTGGCGGGTACGCCGCGAAAGCCCATGGCCGCCGATATCCCCTGGCCGACAATGAGCAGGTAAAGGAGGGGCTGGCCGATCATACCGACGATGCGGCTGCGCTCGCGGATAAAGCGGATAAACTCCCGGTACCAGATGGTATAGATGGCGCGCAGGGCGGGCTGCATATTTTACCTCCGTGCTAATGGACTAAATTAATGCCGCCGGCCATGGCGGCGGTTTAAGCGCATAAGGTCGGCGGCGGAGAGTTTTTCTTCCCGGATGGCCCGACCGGTGAGGCTTAAAAAAACGTCGTCCAAGGTAGGGCGCCGTAAGGAAATACTGTTAATCTGTCCCCCGAAGTCGGCGGCTACCCGGGGGATGAAGGTAGCCCCGTCGCCAACCTGCAGGCGCAGGCCTTCTTCATCTTTAACTGCCCTGACGCCGTAGCGGGCGGCGATCTCCTGCTGCAGACGGGAGTCGTCGACGGTCATCATGGTTATTACATCGCCCCCTAAGCCGCGTTTCAAGTTATCCGGTGTATCCAGGGCCTGGATGCGGCCATGGTCGATGATAGCGATGCGGTCGCAGTTCTCCGCCTCGTCCATGTAGTGGGTGGTCATAAAGATGGTAATGTTTTTTTCCTGGCGCAGGCGGTGGATGTGCTGCCAGATGGCGCTGCGGGTCTGGGGGTCAAGGCCCACCGTGGGCTCGTCAAGAAAAAGCACCCGCGGGTGGTGCAGCAGGCCGCGGGCGATCTCCAGCCGCCGGCGCATACCGCCGGAAAAGGTGTGTACTATGTCCCGGCGGCGGTCGTCCAGGTTGACCATGGCCAGGACCTCATCCATGCGCCCCCGGATAGTCGCCCGCGGGAGACCGTAAAGGAGACCGTGGAAAAGTAGATTTTCTTCCGCTGTCAGGCGGTCGTCCAGGGAATTATCCTGGAAGACCAGGCCGATGGCGCGGCGTACGGCGTCCGGCTGGCGGACCACGTCAAAGCCGGCCAGGGTGATGCTGCCGCCGCTGGGTTTGAGCAGGGTGCAGAGCATCTTAATAGTAGTTGATTTGCCGGCGCCGTTGGGTCCCAGGAAGCCGAAGATCTCCCCCTCTTCGACGTCAAAGGTAACCCCGTCTACGGCCACCAGGTCGTTAAAGCGCCTGACCAGGTCCCGGACAACGATAACGGCCACGCTCTCCCTTCCTTTCCCTTCGCTTAAAAACTAATTTTATCAGGGCTTACCCGGGCGATCAAGGCATATTTTTCCCACCCGGGGCGTAATTTTTGCGCGTGGGAGGCTTGGGCCGGATAAAAAGATGAGATTTGTTTCCCCAGGGCAGGAAATACTTCCCTGGTTTAACGAATAGATCCCGGGCATATCTTTTACAGGGCTAATATAGTTGTGGGAGCGGGGATAAATGGCGCGGGTGGTATTTATGCGCTGGCGGTGGGGCCGGGGGCTTATGTTAGCCGCCCTGGCGCTGATCGGTGGTTTGTTGGCCTGGAGCTATTACCAGGGTTGGAAAGAGGAAGAGGCCATCCAGGCCCTTTCCTGGGCGGTGGCCAACCAGGTGGTGGTGGTCGATCCGGGCCACGGTGGCATTGATTCCGGCGCTACGGGCCCGGGGGGGACCCCGGAAGATCGGGTGAACCTGGCCATCAGCCAGCGCCTGGCTGAATTCTTAACCCGGGGCGGCGCCCGCGTTTTCTTAACCCGCCAGGATGAGAACGTCCAGGAAGGGGAGTCCGGCGATGACCTGGTGGAGCGGGTCCGGCTGGCTAAAAGGGTCGGCGCCGACCTCTTTATCTCCATCCACTGCAACGCCTTTGACGGCCGCGAGCGGGGTGCCCAGCTTTTCTACGATCAAAAATCTACGGAAGGGAAAAAGCTGGCCGAAGCCATCCAGGCGGAAATCCGGCGCCGCCTGGCCAATACCGACCGGGTGCCCTTGAGCATCGACGCCCTGGTCCTGCGCGCTCAGAAGATACCAGCGGTCATTGTTGAAGTAGGTTTTATCTCTAATCCCCAGGAGGAAAAGCTCCTGGCCGACGACGGCTATCAGCGCCAGATGGCCTTCGCTATCTATGCCGGCCTGGTAAACTACCTGGCGGAGAAGGGCGCCGGGAGCGGGGCAGCCGGGCCGCCCCAGCGCCGGGGTCCATGAAGCGGGTGTTGAGGGGTGACCGGAGCGGTCAAAGGAATAGCAGCGTGAAGCCAGGGTGGAGCAGGGAGAACCGGATGGTCATCCTGCAGGCCAAGGAGAACATACAATGGCCCGTGACAGGAACACGTCACGGGCTATTTAGTCCCTGTCATCCTGCCGGTGAATGTGGTAAAGTATACCTGAAAGGAATACCCGGGCCTGGCTGCTTATTACATGAAAGGATAGGTGCCGGGCTATATTAAAAGGGGTGATTATATGGGACGGTTGCTGGATGTGGCCCTGATGCCCCACCCGCCTATTATGGTGCCGGAGGTCGGGGGCCGGGAGTTGGAGAAGATTAGCGCTACGGTTACGGCGGCCAGGGAGCTTGCGGCGCGGGTGGCAGCCCACCGGCCGGAAGTAATAATCATCATTTCCCCTCACGGCCCGGTTTTCCGCGACGCGGTAGGTATCTGGGCTGTAAAGGAGCTAAAGGGTGACCTGGGGGCCTTCCGGGCCGGGGAAGTCCGGTTTACATATTCCCTGGACCTGGATTTAAGCCAGGCCATAGCTGCGGGCGCCCGGGCAGCCGGGGTGCCGGTGGCCTGGCTGGACGATGCCACCTGCCAGAGCTATGGTTTAACCCCGGAGCTGGATCACGGTATGATGGTGCCCCTTTACTTCTTGCGCCAGGCGGGTTTGGAGACACCCCTGGTGGCCATGGGCATGGCTTTCCTGGAGCGGCAGAAACTCTATGCCTTCGGCGCCGCCCTGGCACGGGCGCTGGAGGATAGCCCGCGCCGGGCGCTGCTGGTGGCCAGCGGCGATATGTCCCACCGCCTGCTGCCCGGGGCGCCGGCCGGCTATGACCCGCGGGGAAAGGACTTTGATACCCGGCTACGGGAACTTCTGGCGTCCCTGGATGTGGAAGGGATACTAAACATCCCGGAAGAACTGTCGGCCAGGGCCGGCGAATGTGGCCTGCGCTCTTTCATTATGGGCCTGGGAGCCCTGGACGGCCATAAGGTCAGGGGGGAGGTATTATCCTACGAAGGCCCCTTCGGGGTCGGCTACCTGGTGGCCCACCTGGAGCCATCGGGAAGAGACCCGGCAACAAGCCTGCTGGCCGGGAAGGGGAAGGCGAGCGGGCAGACCGGCAAGTCCGGGAAAGCGGGGCGTTCAGGCAAAACTGGAGAAAATGGAGCAACCGGAGCAGTTAGGGAGGCTCAAAAAGCCGGGGAATCCCTGCCAGTGCGCCTGGCCAGTCAGAGCCTGGAGCACTACCTGCATACCGGCCGGGTGTTACCCGTGCCCGATCCCTTACCCCCAGGACTGGCCGGCCGGGCCGGAGCCTTTGTCTCTTTGAAGAAGCACGGCAACCTGCGGGGCTGTATTGGTACCATCGGCCCGACCCGGGAGAACCTGGCCCAGGAGATTATTTACAATGCCCTGGCCGCCGGGCTGGATGACCCCCGCTTTCCCCCCGTTACGGTGGACGAATTGCCGGAACTTCAGTATTCTGTAGACGTCCTGGGTGAACCCGAGCCAACTACCCTGGCGGGCCTGGACCCGAAGGTCTACGGCGTCATCGTCAGCCATGGCCGGCGGCGGGGGCTGCTCCTTCCCGACCTGGGAGGGGTCGATACCGTGGAAGAACAGGTAGCCATTGCCCGCCAGAAGGGCGGCATCGGCCCGGACGAACCCTACCGGCTGGAGCGGTTCAAGGTGACGCGCTACCATTAACCGTGATCGGAGCGGGCCACCACCCTGGCCCGGACCGATGTTGACAGGAAGGGAGAGCAGATGGTCGATTTAACCGAAGCCTCATATTATGTAAAATTACCTGGCGAGAAGGTGGAGTGCTGCCTTTGCCCCCACACCTGCGTTATCCCCCCGGGTAAAAGGGGTATCTGCCGGGTGCGGGAAAACCGGGAGGGGAAGCTTTACACCCGCAACTTCGGCCGCTGTTCCTCCCTGGCCCTGGACCCCATAGAAAAAAAGCCCCTCTACCACTTCTACCCTGGTAGTCTGATCCTTTCGGCGGGCACGGTGGGGTGTAACTTCTGCTGCCAGTTCTGCCAGAATTGGGAAATTGCCCAGGAGGAACCGGAGACGGCTTTTATCACCCCCGCGGACCTGGTAGAGAAGGCGCGGGAAGTCAAGAGCATTGGCATAGCCTATACCTACTCCGAGCCCCTGGTGTGGTTCGAGTTCGTCCTGGCCACAGCGCGCCTGGCCCGGCAGGCAGGGCTAAAAAACGTCATGGTATCTAACGGCTTTATCCGGCAGGAGCCCCTGGCCGAGCTCCTGCCCTGGATCGATGCCTGGAATATCGACGTGAAGGGCTTCAGCCTGGAGTTTTACCGTAAAGTGGTCCACGGCGACTACCGGCCCGTCCTGGAAACAGCCGCGGCGGCAGCCAGGGCCGGAAATCATGTAGAGATAACAACCCTACTGGTGACGGGCCTGAACGACGACCCGCAGCAGCTGGAAGAGCTGGTCCGGTGGGTGGCAGCCAATCTGGGCATAGATACGCCCCTGCATTTTTCCCGCTACTTCCCCCGGTACCGCCTGGAGGCACCACCCACGCCCCTGGCAACTATGCGCCGCGCCTGGGAGATGGCCAGGAGGCACTTACATTATGTTTACCTGGGCAATGTCGCCGACCCGGAAGCCAACAACACTTACTGCCCTATTTGTGGCGAGCTGGTCATCCGCCGCACGGGCTACCGCATTTCCCTGCCGGGCCTGACAGGGCGTACCTGCCGCGCCTGCGGACATGAGCTGGCTATTGTCAGGTAAAATGTTAGAGGTCCCGCTTTAGTTTATAGCGAGCGAAAACAAAGCCAGCCTGCGAAAGAGCCATTTATGAAGGAGTTGTTAACATGCCTGATCTAGCCCAGGCCTGCCGCCTGGCCCTGGTTGAGTGCCTGGCGGTAACAACCGGTACTACGGTCCTCATTGTCACCGATACCGACCTGGAGCCCCTGGGCGCTGCCTTTTTCCAGGCAGCCCGGGAATTAGAAGCAGAAACAGCCTGCCTTACCATGCTGTCCCGGGACAATCACGGCCAGGAGCCGCCCGGGATGGTGGCGGCAGCCATGGGGCAAGCCCAGGTCGCCGTCCTGGTAACGGCTAAATCCCTGTCCCACACCCGCGCCCGCCGGGAGGCTAACATCGCCGGGGCGCGGATCGCCTCCCTGCCGGGAGCCACGGCGGATATGCTCCAGCGCACCCTGGCCGTGGATTATAATACCCTGGCAGCAGACTGCGAGCACTACGCTGCTATTCTGAGCGGTGGTCACGAGGTCCACCTGACCACGCCCGCGGGGACGGACCTCACCTTCAGCATTGCCGGCCGGCAGGGCCACCCCGACACCGGCCTTTACCGCCAGCCGGGGGCCTTCGGCAACCTCCCCGCCGGCGAAGCCTATATCGCCCCGGTGGAGGGTACGGCCCGGGGAATACTGGTCATCGACGGCGCCTTGGCCGGTTTCGGCGTCCTGGAGCAGCCCTTAAGGATTGAGGTGCAAGGGGGTCAAGCTGTTGCCGTAGGCGGCGGCCGCGAGGCCCGCCTTTTAGAAGAGACCATTTTCAACCGCTATGGCCCGGCCAGCCGCAATATCGCCGAACTGGGCATTGGCTTAAATCCCCGGGCCCGGTTGACGGGCCGGGTCCTGGAGGACGAGAAGGTACGGGGGACCGTGCATATAGCCCTGGGGGATAACAGCACCTTCGGCGGCCGGGTGGAGGCCCCTAGCCACCTGGACGGGATCCTCCTGCAGCCCCGGCTGGTCGTTGACGGGCAGCCGGTACTCTAAGCCCCGGCGCTGGTGCTGCCAGGCAGGAACTGGCTGCCGGGGTAGCGCTGGTGGGCAGAGGTAACCAGGTTACCGGGTAATCTGGCAAGCCCGGCAACGCCTCCTTCCAAAGGGCCCGGGGTAAGCTGGTGCTGGTAATAGGGGCAGAGGGCGGGCAGGCCAGGGTCTAGAAGGCCGGCCAGCTCGCAGGTGCCATTTTTGCCGCCGGCGCAGTGCCGGTTGCAGGTAGCCATAGTCATGGTAGCATCGCCTCCCGGTTATATTATCTCCCCGGGAGGCTAATCTAATCTTTATCTTACCAGGAGCTAGCTATGCATACCCTGAAAAAGAAAATCAGCGGGAGCATTGACGCCTTAAAAGACCAGATCATCCAGGTAGCCGAAGCCATTTATGACCACCCGGAGACGGGTAACCAGGAATACTTTGCCGTTGAGCTTTTAACAGGCATCCTGGCGGAAAAGGGGTTTCGCATTACCAGGCCCCTGTGTAACCTGCCTACGGCCTTCAGGGCTGAAATTAGTGGTGGCCCGGGGCCACGGGTAGCCCTGCTGGCTGAATACGATGCCCTGCCGGAGCTGGGTCATGCCTGCGGTCATAACTTGATCGCAGCGGCTAGCCTGGGGGCAGCCCTGGGGTTGGCGGCCTGGATCAAGGAGCTGGGGGGAACGGTTGTCGTCCTGGGTACCCCGGCGGAAGAGACCCGGGGGGCCAAGGTATTGCTGGCCCGGGAGGGCGCCCTGGAGGACATGGATGCGGCCATGATGTTCCACCCGGGGGATACCAATGCTACGGAAGTGAGTTCCCTGGCCCTGGAGGCGCTGGAGTTTGTTTTCGAGGGCCGGCCGGCCCACGCCGCCTCCAGCCCGGAGGAAGGGGTTAACGCCCTGGAGGCTATGATTCAGTTATTTAATAATATCAATAGCCTGCGCCCCTATCTCAAAGGAGGGGCCAGCGTCCATGGGATCATTGTGGAAGGTGGTACATCGCCAAATATTATCCCTGATCGGGCCGTGGCCCGTTTTTACCTGCGCGCCCGCACCCGGGAGGATTTAAGTAAAGTAGTGCAACGAGTGGAAGATTGCGCTACAGCGGCGGCCCTGGCTACCGGCAGCCGTTATCATTACTACAACTACGAGCCATCCTATGAACCTATGCGGACCAACCGCGCCCTGGCCCGGGCCTGGCGGGAGAACATCCGGGTGCTGGGTATTATTGATAGCGGCCTCCCCCGGGCCAGCCGCGGTTCCCTGGACATGGGCAACGTCAGCCAGGTAGTACCGGCTATCCACCCCTACCTTTCCCTCAATGCCGGTCGCCTGGTACCCCATAGCCGCCAGTTTGCCCGGGCCGTGCGGGGAGAAGCGGGCCGGTGGCTGGTAAGCCTGGCTGCCCGGGCCCTGGCCTGGACCGCGGCGGATGTCATGCTGGACCGGGACTTGCTGAAGATGATTAAAGAAGAGTTTGCCCTCTGGCCGGGGGATAGCGAGTAAAAAATTGCTTTCCGGCCGCAGTGCGGGAGTTCATACCCGCCATCCCCGTGCATAGAAATTAAAGTGGATGGGGGTGTGGACATGGGTAATGGCTGGCGGTGGTGGCGGGCGCTCATTATCCTGTTGTTGGCCGGCGTTGTCTTCTGGCAGCGGGTGGGGAGCGGGCAGGTAAACGTTTATGAGGCCCGCGCCCTGGCTGTAATGGGCCAGAGAGGCCAGGAGAGCACGGCCATCCTGCAGGAGCTGGCTGAAGGGCGGCAGGTGGGCGTCTACCACCTGCAGGCCGAGGGGGATATTGCCCCGGCCAGGGGTACGGAGAAGATTATTGGCGTCACTGTTTCTAAAGACCGGGGCCTGCTGGGGGTCTTCAGCCCTGGACAGGGCCAGCCGCAAATGCTGGCCTGCCTGGAAACCCTGCCCCTGCAGGAGGTCAAGGTGGTCTCCCTGGATAGCGGGCGTAACGCCATTTTAATCCGGGAACTCCTGGATGAACGCTTTGGGGCCTATTTTTTGAGCAGTTTTTATGCCCTCTACACCTGGCAGGGGCAGGGCCTGCAGGAGATCTGGCGCAAAGTAGCCGGCAATGAGGAGCGCTGGAACCAGAAGTGGCTGGCGCGGGGGGAAAACTGGCAGGGGGTCAGCGAGCAGGTGACGACCGATTTTACGCGCGATGGGGGGCGGCTGGCCATAAAAACTATCAGCAGCCAGACCCTCTGGCAAGCCCCGGCAGTAACCGGTCCCCGGACAACGATCCAGAGCCGGACAGTGACCCATACCTACCGCTGGGAACCAGACTGGGGGGCTATGGTCATGGCCCTGGGTCGGATAGCCGGGCCTGCCAGCCTTAAAAAACGCCAAGGTGGCAAGTACGTTGACCAGGCGCCGCTGAAGGCCGGGGAAACGGTAGCGGTCCTCGAAGACGAGGACCTGCTCGCCTGGCTGCAACCGGATGAGCCTTCTTACTGGCGGGTAAAGACCAGGAACGGGCAGGTGGGTTATGTCTTAAAGTCCCAGATGGAGCTACTGCCCGGGGCTTAAAACTCTATTGGCTTTTTGCTGCCAGGCGGGAGCGCGGTTCCCGCACCTCCCGCCAGACCCAGATCAAGTTAAAGAATAGCAGCAGGGCGGCCACATAAAAGACCGAGCGCAGGCCAAAAAGGGCGGCCCAGAAACCACCGGCCAGGGGGCCGGAGAAATTGCCCAGGAAAAAGGCGCTCTGGGTGAGGCCGTAGACGCGACCGCGCCTATCAGGCGGGGTAAAGAGGCCGATGAGGGAGTTGGCCATGGGCAGCAGCCCCCCCAGGAAAAGGCCCTGCAGGAAGCGCAGGCCGATCAGGGAAGCCACCTGGCTGGTAAAGGCCTGGGGGATGTAAAAGAGGGCGGAACCGGCCAGGCAGGCCAGGAGACAGCGTTTATAGCCCCAGTAGGGAGCGTGGCGGCCCAGGATGGTGACGGTTACTACCTGGGCCAGGCCGGTTACGGCTACCACCAGGCCGGCCATGGTTTTCAGGTTGGTGACTTCGCTGGCCAGTTCCTTGACAAAGAGGGGCATCAGGGGTTCAACGCCCCGGGTGGCGAACTGGGAGAGGAAGATGACCACGAACATGATATAAATAGTAAGCGGCCAGGAGAGCAGTCCCATGGGACTGCTCTCCTCTTTGGTTGCACCGGCTGTGGCTTTTACGGGTTGGAATTCCTCATGGACCATGGTGGCGGCCAGGATGATGCCGGTGGTGGCCAGGAGGCTGGCCAGCATAAAGACGACCCGGAAGGGAAAAATATCGGCCAGGATGCCACCGATTAGGGGCCCCAGCACCAGGCCCATGACCTGCCCGGTCTGCAGCCAGCCCAGGGCAAAACCCAGGCGATTTTCCGGGGTAATGCTGGCTGCCAGGGCCAGGGCAGCGGAGGAATAGCCGCTAAAGATCCCCATCAACATGCGGCAGGCCAGCAGTTGATAGGCGTTGGTGACAAAGGCGGTTAGGAGGGTAAAAACCGCAATGCTGGTTGCCGAACGGATGAGCATGGGCTTGCACCCGTAACGGTCGGCCAGGCTACCCCAGAAAGGGGACATCAGGCCGGAAAACAGGGCGTTGACGCCGATCAAGAGGCCGGACCAGACTTTCAAGGCGCCGGGGTCGGTGACGCCCAGTTCCGTAACGTAGAAGGGCAGGAAGGGAGTGGCGATCTGGAAGGTACCTTGAACCAGCAATTGAATGGTAACCAGAACATAAAGGTTACGCAGCCAGGCAGGCATGATTCTCATTCCCCCCACCCCTGATATCTATTGTTTATCATATGCCCTGCAGCCCCACCTGTCAATGCTGGGGTGACCGCTATATTAAGGATTTATTATTTTTTAGCCAGCCTATTGCATTATTATACAGCTTCGATGTATAATTATTACACCAGATCAAGGAGGGCTCCCACGAGTGATTAAAGCAGGTATTATTGGTGCTACCGGCTATACCGGTGCCGAGCTGGTCCGCATTTTAGCGCGGCACCCGGAAGTGGAACTGGTAGCCCTTACTTCCCGTACTTATGCCGGCGAGGATATAGCCTCCGTCTACCCGGCCCTTACCGGCTATGCCGCTCTCCCCTGCGCGGATCTAACCCCGGAAGAAGTCCTGGCCCGGTGCCAGGTGGTCTTTATCGCCCTGCCCCACGGCCATGCCGTGCCGGTGGCCGCCCGGGCCGCGGCGAAGGGTGTGAAGGTCATCGACCTGGGGGCCGACCTGCGTTTCCGGGATGCTAAGACCTACGAAGAGTGGTACCGGGTTCCCCACCATGACCCGGAACTGGCGGCCAGGGCCGTCTACGGCCTGCCGGAAATCCACCGGGAGGCCATCCGCGGGGCGGCGGTAGTCGCCAACCCCGGCTGCTATCCCACCAGCGCCATCCTGGGCCTGGCACCCTTATTAAAAGGCGGCTACATCGACCCGGCCACCATTATTATCGATGCCAAGTCCGGGGTCTCAGGGGCCGGCCGGGAAGCGAAGGTCACCAGCCTTTTCGTCGAGTGCAATGAAAACATCAACCCCTACGCTGTTGCCGGCCACCGCCACACACCGGAGATCGAGCAGGAACTGGGTGCCCTGGCGGGGACGGCGGTGAAGGTCTCCTTCACTCCCCACCTCCTGCCCATTAGCCGGGGGATTTTAAGCACCATCTACGCCAGCCTGGCCCGGCCGGTTACGGAGGCGGCACTACGCCAGGTGTACCAGGATTTTTACACCGGGGAACCCTTTGTCCACCTCCTGCCACCGGGCCGGTGGCCCCACACCCGCTGGGTGTACGGCAGCAACAACTGCCACCTCAACCTGGCGCTGGATGGCCGCACCGGCCGGGTGGTAGTAGCCAGCGCCATCGACAACCTGACCAAAGGCGCCTCCGGCCAGGCGGTGCAAAACCTGAACCTCATGTACGGTTTCCCGGAGACCACAGCCCTGGCTGCACCCGGGTTGTGTCCTTAAAAGGGAGGAAGAGAAAGATGGAGTATTTCCAGCCAGTCAAGGGCGGTATTACCGCCCCAGCGGGTTTTCTGGCCGCCGGCGTCCACGCCGGCTTAAAGAAGGAAAAGAAAGACCTGGCCCTGATCGTCAGCGAGGTGCCGGCGACGGCATCGGCCGTCTATACCAGGAACCGCGTCAAGGCCGCTCCCCTGCTGCTCACGAAAGAGCATCTCAAAGGCGGCCTGGCCCGGGCCATTGTTTGCAACAGCGGCAACGCCAACGCCTGCACCGGGGAGCGGGGCTACCGGGACGCCCGGGAGATGGCCTCCCTCACGGCCGCAGCCATCGGCTGCGAACCCTGGCAGGTGGTGGTAGCTTCCACCGGCGTCATCGGCGTACCTATGCCCATGGATAAGATTAGCGCCGGTATCCAGGCGGCCGCGGCACAGCTGGGACCCGAGGGGGGCCGCGATGCGGCTATGGCCATTATGACTACTGACATCAGGGTGAAGGAAATAGCCGTCCGGTTGCCCCTGGGCGGGTCAACGGTAACCATTGCCGGTATAGCTAAAGGCTCGGGCATGATCCACCCCAACATGGGCACCATGCTCTGTTTTTTGACCACCGACGCCGCCCTGGAACAGGGGGACCTGGAGCAGGCCCTGCGCGCGGTGGTGGACCGGACCTTCAATATGGTCACGGTGGACGGCGACACCAGTACCAACGATATGGCCATCATCCTGGCCAACGGTTGTGCCGGTAACGCCCCCTTGACCATTGAAGAGCACGCCGCCTTCCGGGCCGGCCTGGAGTATGTCTGCCGCGAGCTGGCCCGCCTCATCGCCCGGGATGGCGAAGGGGCGACCAAACTCATTACCGTGGAGGTCAGGGGGGCGGTGAGCGAAACGGACGCCCGTACCGTTGCCCGGGCTGTGGCCGGCTCCAACCTGGTCAAGAGCGCCGTCTTCGGGGCTGATGCCAATTGGGGCCGCATCCTCTGCGCTGCCGGGTACTCCGGGGCGGCCATCGACCCGGAGAGGGTAGATATCTACCTGGCCAGCCAGGCCGGCTGCGAACAGATGGCTGCCGGCGGCGAACCCCTGCCCTTCAGCGAAGAAAAGGCCCTGGCTATCCTGCAGGAGGAAGAAATACTCATCACTATTGACTTAAACCAGGGCGATGCCTCCGCCACCGCCTGGGGTTGCGACCTTACTTACGACTATGTGAAGATCAACGCCTCTTACCGGACATAAAAGAAAAGATCGCAAGCAAAAATAATGCCAGCCTGGAGCAGAGTTATTTTCAGGACAGTATAATGGCGCAACCAGCGCCTAAAGGGAATCTCCCTCTATCTTTACGCAATTATAGCAATAGCTTATATTATGGTAGAACCTTTCGGAAGAGGAGGGACCGCGTCATGCCCCTTTCGCCCCTGGAAAAAACCGAGATCCTCATCGAAGCCCTGCCCTATATCCGCCAGTTTTACGGCAAAACAGTGGTCATCAAATACGGCGGCCACGCCATGGTGAACTGCGAACTAAAGAAGGCCGTCATGCAGGACGCTGTCCTCATGCACCTGGTGGGTATGCGGCCGGTCATTGTCCACGGCGGTGGCCCGGAGATCACCGATATGTTGCAACGCCTGGGCAAGCAATCGCAATTTATCCAGGGCCAGCGGGTAACCGATGCCGAGACCATGGAAATAGTGGAAATGGTCCTGGTAGGGAAGATTAATAAAGAGATCGTCACCAATATCCACCGCTACGGAGGCAAGGCCATCGGCCTGTGCGGCAAAGACGGCAGCCTTATTGAAGCCCGCAAACAGGTAGCCCATATCCAGCAAGAGGACGGCTCCGGGGTTGACCTGGACCTGGGTTTTGTCGGCCAGGTAGAAAAGGTAAACCCGGGGATCATCGAGACCGTCATCGCCCAGGGTTACATCCCCGTAGTGGCCCCCATCGGTGTGGGATCAAAGGGCGAGAGCTACAATATCAATGCCGACCTGGTGGCCGGGGAACTGGCGGTAGCCCTGAAAGCCGATAAACTGGTCCTCCTGACCGATGTGGAGGGGATCCTGGCCGACCGCAATGACCCCGGCTCGTTGATCTCGGCCCTTCCCGTCAGCCGGGTGCCGGCCCTCGTCCGCCAGGGTGTCATCGCCGGCGGTATGATCCCCAAGGTCGACTGCTGCATCCGCGCCCTGGAGGGCGGCGTCAAGAAGACCCACATTATCGACGGGCGCATATCCCACTCCATTTTGCTGGAGGTCTTCACCGACACCGGCGTAGGGACTATGGTGGTCCCAGAGTAAAACAGGAGATAAGGGGAAGACGGTATTTCTCAGGGTAATTAAATGCAGGCGGCTAACGTTAATCGTAAAAAACAAGTCGTTGAGGTGAGAGGATCGACTGATCAAGAAATTGCCATTATCGTTTCAATGAGTTCCTACATCCCACTTCTCACCTCTCACATCTACCATAGGAGGTGCCGGAAATGGATAATGCGGCTATCGTCGCTCTGGGGGAAAAATATGTCATGCGCACCTACGGGCGCTATCCCGTGGCCATCGTCCGCGGTGAAGGCGCCCGGGTATGGGATGCTGACGGCCGGGAATACCTGGACTTTGTCAGCGGCCTGGCGGTCAACTCCCTGGGGCACTGCCATCCCCGGGTGGTGGCGGCCATCCGGGAGCAGGCCGGGAAGTTGCTGCACTGCTCCAACCTGTACTGGATCGAGCCCCAGGTAGAGCTGGCGCGGCTGCTGGTGGAAAACTCGGCCCTGGACAAAGTCTTTTTCTGCAACAGCGGTGCGGAAGCCAATGAGGCGGCCATTAAACTTGCCCGCAAGTATGCCAAGGAACACCGGGGGCCGGAAAGCTACGAGGTTATCACCATGCGCCGCTCCTTCCACGGCCGTACCCTGGCCACCCTGACGGCCACCGGCCAGGAGAAATTCCACCGCGGTTTTGCTCCCCTGCCGGCGGGCTTCAAGTACGTACCCTTTAACGACCTGGCCAGCCTCCGGGCGGCCATCAGCCCCCGCACCTGCGCCGTCATGCTGGAGCCGGTTCAGGGAGAGGGCGGCGTCTACGCGGCCAACAAAGACTACCTGCAGGCGGTGCGGGAGCTGTGCGACGATGAAGGGCTTTTACTTATCTTTGACGAAGTCCAGTGCGGCCTGGGCCGCACGGGTTACCTTTTTGCTTACCAGTATTACGACGTGGAGCCGGACATCATGACCCTGGCCAAAGCCCTGGCCGGCGGGGTCCCCATCGGGGCCATGTTAGCTAAAGAACAGGCGGCCTCCGCCTTTGGCCCCGGCGACCACGCCTCAACCTTTGGCGGCAACCCCCTGGCCACGGCCGCCGGTGTGGCCGCCTTCCAGGCCCTCCTGGAAGAGGGCCTGGCGGATAATGCCCGTGTCCTGGGAGAGTATTTGTACCAGCAACTGGAAAAGCTACTCCGGGAGTTCCCCCGGCTGTTAGAAGTGAGGGGACGCGGTTTTCTCCTGGGGTTGGAGGTGGACGGCCCGGTAGACGCCGTGGTGGCTGCCTGCCAGGAGCGGGGGTTGTTAATCAACTCCCTCCATGGCCACGTCCTGCGTTTCCTGCCACCTTTAACGGTAAGCCAGGTGGACATTGACCAGGCTATAAGCGTTTTAAGGGAAGCCTTGCAGGAAGTCCTGGGGCAGGGAGCCAATTAATACCTGGGGCCGGTTATAAGAACTGGCAACCGCTGTGCAAGTGCGTACAGGGTAAATAAGTGAAATGAAGGGAGATGCCTTATGAACGACCTGAGTAAAAGCCTGAAAGGGCGCGACTTTCTATCCCTGAAGGACTTTACCCCCGAGGAAATCTTTTACCTCCTGGACCTGGCCGACGAGCTAAAGGCCAAACTTAAAAAAGGGGAACCCCATCCCATCCTGGCCGGTAAAACCCTGGGCATGATCTTTACCAAACGTTCCACCCGCACCCGGGTATCCTTTGAAGTGGGCATGTACCAGCTGGGCGGTTACCCCCTTTTCCTCACCCACGAGGACCTGCAGCTGGGCCGGGGGGAAACCATTGCCGATACCGCCCGGGTCCTGTCCCGTTACCTGAACGGGATTATGATCCGGACCTATTCCCACCAGGACGTAGAGGAACTGGCGGCCCATGCTACCATCCCGGTTATCAACGGCCTCACGGATTTCCTCCATCCCACCCAGGCCCTGGCGGACATTATGACCGTCCGCGAGTGGAAAGGCAAGCTAAAGGGCCTGAACCTGACCTTTATCGGTGACGGCAATAATGTGGCCCATTCCCTCATGTACGGCGGGGCCAAGGTAGGCCTCAACGTTACCATAGCCTGCCCCTCCGGCTATGAGCCCCTGCCCCAGGTGGTGGAGGAAGCCCGGCGCATCGCCGCCGCCAACGGTTCCCAGATTGCCGTGACCAACGATATCCGGGAGGCGGCCGAAGGCGCGGACGTCCTCTACACCGATGTCTGGGCCAGCATGGGCCAGGAAGGGGAAGCCGAGAAGCGGCGCCAGGCCTTCAAGAAATTCCAGATTAACAGCGAGTTGCTGAAACTGGCCAAACCCGACGCCATGGTCATGCACTGCCTGCCAGCCCACCGGGGCGAGGAGATTACCGACGAGGTAATGGATGGACCCCAGTCGGCCGTCTTTGACGAGGCTGAAAACCGCCTGCACGCCCACAAAGCCATTATGGCGGCATTGATGTAAAAAACCGGGATGGAGGAAGGAGTCTTTTAAGTGGCAGAAAAGGTAGTTCTCGCCTATTCCGGCGGCCTGGATACTTCCATAATTATCCCCTGGCTCAAAGAGACATACGGCTATGAGGTCATTGCAGTGGCCGTAGACGTCGGCCAGGGCGAAGAGCTGGCGCCCCTGGAGGAAAAGGCCATCAAAAGCGGCGCCAGCAAGATCTACATCCTGGACAAGAAACGGGAATTCGTCGAAGGGTATATCTGGCCTACCTTGAAGGCCGGGGCTATTTATGAGGGCAAGTACCTCCTGGGGACCTCCTTCGCCCGGCCCCTAATCGCTCAATGCCTGGTGGAAGTAGCTGATAAAGAAGGGGCTACGGCCGTAGCCCATGGCGCCACGGGTAAAGGCAACGACCAGGTGCGCTTTGAGCTGGGGGTTAAAGCCCTGAATCCGAACCTGAAGGTCATAGCCCCCTGGCGCATCTGGAGTATCCGCTCCCGGGAGGAAGCCATCGATTACGCTGCCGCCCGGGGCATCCCGGTACCGGTGACCAAGGATAGGCCCTACAGCATGGACCGTAACCTCTGGCACCTGAGCCACGAGGGTGCTGACCTGGAGGACCCGGGGAACGAACCCCGGGACGACCTCTTTTTAATCATCACCCCGCCGGAGCAGGCACCGGATAAGGCTACTTATGTAACCATTGCATTTGAAAAGGGCCTCCCGGTGGCCGTGGACGGGGAAAGGCTGGACGCCGTCACCCTGGTGGAGAAGCTGAACGACCTGGCGGCAGCTAACGGCGTTGGCATCGCCGACATGGTGGAAAACCGCCTGGTGGGCATGAAATCCCGGGGTGTCTACGAGAACCCCGGCGGCACGGTCCTGTACCTGGCGCACCGGGAGCTGGAGAGTCTCACCCTGGACCGCATGACCATGCACTTTAAGGAAATGGTGGCTGCTAAATATGCTGAACTGGTCTATGACGGCAACTGGTTCTCACCCCTCAAAAAAGCCCTGGACGCCTTTGTGGACAGCACCCAGGAAACAGTCACCGGCAGCGTGCGTATGAAGTTATATAAGGGTAACTGCACCCCGGCCGGGGTTAAGTCGCCCTACTCCATCTACAGCGAAGACCTGGTAACCTTCGGCGCTGGCGGCGATTACGACCACAAGGACGCCACCGGTTTCATCAACCTCTTCGGCCTGCCCCTCAAAGTCCGGGCACTGATGGAGCAGAAGGCTGGTTTACGCTAGGGCTTGATGATTATATTTGGCAGAACCCTATTTCCGGAGGAATAACTTTAATGAAGCTCTGGGGCGGACGCTTTACCAGAACGACGGATCACCTGATGGAGGATTTCCATTCCTCCATCAGCTTTGATCAGCGCCTTTATAAAGAGGATATCGCCGGTTCTATCGCCCACGCCCGCATGCTGGCAGCAGTGGGCCTCATTACCCCGGCTGAAGGTGAAACTATAATCAAAGGCCTGGAGGAAATCCGGGCCGACATCGCGGCCGGTCGGGTGACCTTCGACGTGGGCGCCGAGGATATCCACATGAATATCGAAAAGCTGCTCACGGAGCGCATCGGTGCAGCGGGCAAAAAGCTGCATACAGCCCGCAGCCGCAACGACCAGGTGGCCCTGGATTTGCGCCTGTACTTAAAAGAAGAGATCCCGGCAGTCAAGCAACTCCTGGCCAGCCTGCAACAGGTCCTGGTGGACCTGGCCGCCCAACACCTGGATACCGTCATGCCCGGCTATACCCACCTGCAGAAGGCCCAGCCCGTGACCCTGGCCCACCACCTGCTGGCCTACTTTGAGATGTTCCACCGCGACCAGCAGCGCCTGGAGGGTTGCCTGGCCCGGGTGGATGTGATGCCCCTGGGCGCCGGCGCCCTGGCCGGGACTACTCTACCTATTGACCGGGAGATGGTGGCCCGGGAGCTGGGTTTCCGGGAGATCAGCGCCAACTCCCTGGATGCCGTGGCTGACCGCGACTTTGTGGTGGAATTCCTTGCTGCGGCCTCTCTGATCATGATGCATTTAAGCCGCCTGGCCGAAGAGATAATCCTCTGGTCCAGCGAAGAGTTCGGCTTTATCGAGCTGGACGATGCGTACAGTACCGGCTCCAGTATGATGCCCCAGAAGAAGAACCCTGATGTGGCTGAACTGGTACGGGGCAAGACCGGCCGGGTGTACGGCCACCTGATAGGTATGCTCACGGTCTTAAAGGGCCTGCCCCTGGCCTACAACAAGGACCTGCAGGAGGATAAGGAGGCCCTCTTTGACGCCCTGGATACGGTGAAGGGGTGCCTCATGGTCTTTGCCCCTATGCTTAAAACGGCCCGGTTCCGGGTAGAGCGGATGCAGGCCGGCGCCTCCAGCGGGTTTGCTGCAGCCACCGACGTGGCCGAGTACCTGGTGCGGAAAGGCCTGCCCTTTCGCGAAGCCCACGCCGTGGTCGGTGCCCTGGTCCTCCACTGCCTGCAGGAGGGCCGCGACTTCCAGGACTTAAGCCTGGCGGAATGGCAGTCTTTCTCGCCCCTTTTCGCTGAGGATATTTATACCTGCCTCCCGGCGGAGGCCTGCGTCAACGGCCGCAACCTCCCCGGCGGCCCGGCCCCGGCGGCTGTGACGCAGGCCATAGAGCGGGCCAGAAAATTCCTTGGTGGGCTTTTCTGAACGGTTGTTTACCTCATGGGACTTCACTTATAGCAGCCAAAAGGGGAGGTACACTCTCAACAAAGTATACTTTCACCCCGTCCCAGCTGACCCGGCGTAAGAGCACCGGGTCTTTTTTCTTTTCCGCATCGGCAAAATAGGTAAGGCTTTTGAGTACGTGATACAAGTTAAAATTAACCTCAGTAAACTTGCGCCGGTAAAAATCCAGGCAGTGCTGCAGGCCGGCAATCTCCCGGGTAATAAAGTATAGGTCAAAGAAATCCTTTTTGCTGCCCCGGGAGGCAATGGCCTCGATCTTCATGGGGGCAATATCTTCCGGCATCGCCACCGGGCAACCTTTGAAAACAACCGGAGCCAGGAGCAGGGGGTACTTATAGTACAGGAAACTTACTTTAGTTTCCTGGAAAATCCCGTGCAGGGTGCCCCACTTTTCCTCCAGTAACTGAAAGTCGCCCAGTTCATCGAGCCTTTGCTTCAGCATCAGGGTATCTATGGAAGCAGGCGAAAAGAAACCCAGATCTTCAGAAAGGCGATGGCCCAGGTGTAAGGCCAGGGCCGTGCCGCCGGCCAGGTAGAAGTCCTGCAGTATGCCGGCAGAACTCAGTAGTTCCAATGCTCCGTGCCCCTGCGGTGGGAGGGCGTTCGTAAACACCGGAGGTCGTCCTCCTTCAGATGGTAATAGCAGCGCCAGAAGTGGCCCGTTTTAGCGGACAGCCGGGGGCTGATTTTGATTACTTCCAGGCGCTCTTCGTCGCTATATTGCTGTAAAACCCAGCCGATGGCCCGGGTATCCCCGTATTCCAATAAACGCTCGAGGATAAAATACGAATCGGTCCGGGCATCCAGGGCAGCGAAAGGCACATCCCAGAAGAACTTTTTTAAGAAGGCAGGTAGCGACAAAGGGTATCTCCCCTCTGCCCGATCCTCAAGACAATTCGGGCGGATCAGCCTTTATAATAATTATATCATTGCTTGCCTGGATGTGAAAGTTTTCCAGCGGGGGCCATAACCCTGGCCAAGAAGAGAATCTAATCTGGCAGGTAACCAAATAGAATGTGTCGAATATATTCCGGTAAGGAAAAATATTACCGGAGTGCTTTTATGACCATCGAGCGTAATTTCGATATAGCCTTTGTGGCCGACTTGGCCCTGCATGAAAAGCAAATCCAGCAGAATTACCGGCCCATCATTGCTGTACATAAATGGTTTGCCCGCCGGCCGGGAACGTTGTTTCGTAGCTTATTATTGGCCGAGTTTGCGCCAGGCAAGCTGGCCGATAATTACTATCGCCCTCACGATTTCCAGGGCCTTAAGGTTGCCGACCCCTTTATGGGCGGGGGGACACCCCTTATCGAGGCCAACCGCGTTGGGTGTAATATCCGGGGCTATGATATTAACTCCATGGCTTACTGGATTGTGCGCCAGGAGATTGAACACCTGGATCTGGATGCCTACCAGCAGGCCGCTCGGGAAGTCGGGATTTTTCTGGAGGAAAAGGTTGGCTCTTATTACCGGACCAGATGCCCCATATGCGGGCGTGAGGATGCTCAGGTGAAGTACTTCCTCTGGGTAAAGACCATACGCTGTCATACTTGCGGCCGGGAATTTGATCTCTTTCCTGGATATATTCTAGCGCAAAAGGGACGTCACCCTAAAGATGTTATAATCTGTGCTGCCTGCGGTGCCCTAAACGAGGTTAACGATAAAAGGAATCCCGGCCACTGCCAAAATTGCAGCCAGGGGTTAAAAACGAAAGGGCCGGCCAGCCGTAACCAGTGCTTTTGCCCCCATTGTGGCGTCAAGAATCCTTATCCCGACCCGGAGAGTGGCCCTCCCGGGCACCGGATGGTGGCCATTGAATATCATTGCACCTATTGTAAACCCGGGCATCGGGGCCGCTTTTTTAAGAAACCGGATGGCGATGATCTGAACAAATTCACAGCCGCTGCGGGTGCCTGGGAGGCTCTCCAGCCCCAATTTGTTCCTGAAGAAGCAATACCCGCTGGCGATGAGACCGACCGGCTCCACCGGTGGGGTTATCACTATTATCGGGAGATGTTTAACGAACGCCAGCTCCTGGGTTTAGAACTCCTCGCCCGGAAGATCAGCCAGCATCCAGATGAGCGTATAAAAAATGCCCTGGCGACCAACCTCTCCGACCTACTGCGTTACCAGAACATGCTCTGCCGTTACGATCCTTATGCCCTGAAATCCCTGGATATTTTCTCTGTCCACGGTTTCCCCGTCGGCTTAATCCAGTGCGAATCCAACCTGCCGGGGATACCTGGAGGAAAAAAGGGTGTAAATATCGGTAGTGGCGGCTGGACCAACATTGTCGATAAATACTTAAAGGCCAAACACTATTGCCAGTGGCCCTTTGAAATCAAGCATGTGAATGGCCGGAAAAGGCAGTTATGGATCAAAGGAGAATGGATAGGAGAGCGCCGCCAAGGAATTCCCCAACAGCGGGAAGTAGATTTGAGGTGCGCCAGCGCCACCACGGCCGTTCTGGAACCCTCTTCCCTGGACGCCGTTCTTACCGACCCGCCTTACTTTGCCAACGTCCAGTATGCCGAGCTGATGGATTTTTGTTATGTATGGTTGCGGCGCCTTATCGGGGCTGGTAACCCGGTATTTGCCGCCCGGACAACCCGCAACCCGGAAGAACTCACCGGTAATACTACCATGTCCCGGGGGATCGCTGATTTTACCAGGGGGTTGAGCCGGATCTTTTCAAATATGGCCGTAGCCTTAAAACCGGGCGCCCCCTTTGTCTTTACTTATCACCATAACAGGCTGGAAGCTTACTACCCGGTAGCCGTGTCTTTGTTAGATGCCGGCCTGGTATGCACAGTAACGCTGCCGTGCCCCGCGGAGATGGCGGCTTCCATCCATATTAACGGTACCGGTTCTTCGA
>JASUSX010000002.1 GCA_030445875.1 Clostridia bacterium | reverse complement strand
CTGGTAGAAAAACTGGAAGCCCGAGCCAGTTTTTTTGCTGCTGCCTTCAGGTAACCAGGTGGGATTTTGGGGGAGGGTGAGTTTCGCCCGTTCCATATGCACCAGTTCGGGGCAAAAGAGCAGGGCCCCCGAGGCCTCAATCTCACCACCATGCCACCCCGGCAATTGATCTCTGCCATCGATGAGGTCCACGCATAGTTCGGCAAAGACCTCTGTATCAGCAGCATAATTTATAGCTAACGCACCGGTATCATACTTGATGGCGCGCACCACCTTGTCTAAAGTAGGAGCATTGGAAGTATGGCCGGTTACGTAGACGATTTTATTAAAGCCATGGTATACAAGGCTGCGGCCGATATCGTACATGAGGTTAAAGAGAGTTTCATCCCGTAAGGTAATCGTGCCCGGCTCGTTGGGGCGCATATGGAAAGGGCTAAAGCCCACCGGGATTAGCGGTGCCACCGGTACCTCGGCCTGTTTGGCCGCTTCGATACACACGTAATAGGCAGCATAAGAATCAATCCCTGTCGGCAGGTGGGGGCCGTGTTGTTCAGTACTCCCTATGGGCACCAGCACCACGTCGGTCCGGGCCAGCCATTCCTTGACCTCAACCCAGCTCAGGTCGAAAAGGCGATAACGACGGTTTGCGGATAATTTTTCCTCAGTGTTCATTCTTGCGCCTCCCGGCAATATTTTGTTTCCAGGCCAAACCCCGGCTTTGTTGCCTATATAGCTATGCAAGTATCGTGCCAGGCCTTTAATTTGTAAAATTCCGGCCAGAACTCACCCCGGGGTGTTAAGTAACTGGGGAATTTTTACCCGGTTGTGTGGTTCCCGGGAACCAACAGAGGCGGCTATGGATGATTACAAGGAATGGCACAATTATTGCATATAAAAACAAACAGCCCGCCTGAAAGCAGGAGGCAAAATACGGAGGGAGGTAACAATTATGCCTACCATCAGAATCGATCTAATCGAGGGCAGGAACCTGGAGCAAAAGCGCGAACTGGTAAAAGGGATTACTGAAGTCGTATTGCGCACTTGCAATACCAGGCCCGAGAGAGTTGTCATCTACATCAACGAAATTCCTGTAGAGCACGCAGCCCGGGGGGGCATCCTGCGCTGTGATGAAGAAAAGCCCAGTAGTAATTAATTTAATCGGGGGAATTTTACCCAGAAAAGAAGGAATTAAAACTTTTCTGGCGAAACCTATCTATATAGAAAAAACTTCCACGGCTTTTCAGGGAGGTAAATTAAATTGCAGCCGGGCCGGAGCCTGGTCCTGATCGCTAAAGGAGAGCAGAACCGCCAGGCTTTAAGCGGGCAGCTTAACGATTTATTGCGCGGCAGGGTACAGGTACGTTCCCTTTGTGTCGATAAAGATTTTTCTCCTTCCTTGCTGGAAGGGGATTTAATCGTGGTGGCGTCTGAACCCATCCGGCGCGACGTGGAGCGTTATCTGGCCGGGCGGACCAATGTCATTGTCGCCCGGCGCACCATCGACTTGCGCAACCTGCACCTGCTCTTAAGGCTGCCGCCCCATACCAAAGCAATGCTTGTCAACGACCGTAAAGAAACAGCCGAAGAAGTCATCTCCCTCCTTTATGGCATGGGCTTTACCGACTTCTGGTTCATTCCCGTCTACCCCGACCTGGAGAATATCCCCCGGGTGGACATAGCCGTCACCCCGGGGGAACCCCATTTAGTGCCTTCCCATGTTAAAAAAATCGTCGATCTGGGCTGCCGGATAATCGACGTCACCACCCTGACGGAGATCTTGCTGCGCCTGGACCTCCTTGATGAAAAAGCCCATTTGCTCTCAGCCCGCTTCCTCAACCAGGCCATCGAGATTAGCAAAAAGCTGGTCCAGAGCCTCAAAGACAACCAGGATCTCAACCAGCTTCTAGCTACCGTCCTCAATAAAGTAAACGACGGTGTACTGGCTATTGACGCTACAGGTAAAACCCTGCTCTATAACCAGGCCGCCGAAAAATTTTTCAAGATCCCGGCGCGGCAGGTGGTTGGACAACGTTTACAGGATCTGCTACCCTGGCTCGCCCCCGAAAGGCCTTTACAGCAGGATAAGTCCGATGAGAATTCCTCCGAGTTATACCGGGAACATAAGATCCTGGTCAACCGTATTCTCCTGAAGGATGGAAATGACCACAAACAAGGGGTAGTTATCACTTTTAGTGAACTGGGTGCCCTGCAAAAAATAGAACGCCAATTGAAAAATAATCCCCATCACGCTGGTTTCGTTGCCAAATATACCTTTAATGATATTCAAGGTAAGAGTCCTGCCCTTCAAGAATGCCTGGAAAAAGCCAGGTATTTTGCAGCAACTGATCTTACCGTCCTGATTACCGGGCCTACCGGTACCGGCAAGGAACTCCTGGCCCACGCTATCCATAACGCTTCCTCCCGTTGCCTGAAGCCCTTTGTCGCCGTCAATTGCGCAGCCTTACCAAAAGATTTGCTGGAAAGCGAACTCTTCGGCTACGAAGAAGGCGCCTTTACCGGCGCCCGCCGCGGGGGAAAGGCCGGGCTGCTGGAACAGGCCAACGGTGGGACAATCTTTTTAGACGAAATAGGCGACATGCCCCTGGCCCTCCAGGCCAAGCTCCTGCGGGTCCTGGAGGAAAGGGAAATCATGCGTATCGGCGCTGAACGTGTCATCACCATTGATGTGCGGGTAATCGCCGCCACCAACCAGAATCTCAGAGAGTTAGCTGCCAACGGTAGTTTCCGCCAGGACCTCTATTATCGCCTCAATACCTTTACCGTGGAGCTCCCCGCCCTGCAGGAACGGCCGGAGGACATCCCCCTCCTTATTGCTCACTTTCTCAAGAAGTGGGGCCGGGAACCCGAACAGTTCCTCACCCCCGGGGCGCTGGCAACCCTCCTCCGCTACCCTTGGCCAGGAAACATCCGTGAGCTGCGTAACGTGGTTGATTATCTGGCTACCGTCTGCCGGGGACGCCAGGTGGAAATCCATGACCTGCCTCCTGATCTGCAGCAGAAAGGGACTAGTGAGGACAAAGCGTTCAGCGATGTCCCGGCCTGGATGGACCTGGTCGACATAATAGGAGAAGATAAAAAATTTAACAGCGAACTGGCTATCCTCCAGATTCTAAGTCATTTGAATGGTGATGGCCAGGGGCTGGGTCGCCAGCAACTGGTGCAAAAGCTGGCCGAACGCGGCCTCAGGTTCACTGAAGATATGGTGCGTACACGCCTTAAATACCTGGCCGGAAGAGGACTGGTCCAAACCGGCAGGGGGCGGCAGGGGACGAGGATAACCGCCCGTGGCCGGGAAGTCCTGGCTAAATTATGTTAACTAGTTCGGAGCTGCCGTTTGCTCCAGGATAAGAAAGTCAATTGCTCTCTTTGCAGATCTTTGGTAAAATAACAGCCGCCGTACCCGGAAGGGCCGGCGGCGATTATATATGGAGGCCGCCTGTAGCAACGAGCCAACTGTAACGCTGAATTAAAGGTTATAAAGTAGTCCGCCAGGCCTCAGGCTAGGGTCTCCCCTAATAAGCGCCCGACCTCCGAGGGCCGGCGGGCGATCTGCACTCCGGCCGCGGCCAGGGCGCTTTCCTTGCTCTGCACCGAACCGCGGCCCAGGGTCATAATGGCGCCGGCGTGGCCCATCTTTTTCCCCGGCGGCGCCGAACGGCCAGCTATAAAGGCTACGGCCGGTTTAGTAAACCCACCCGCCCTGATAAAGTCAGCGGCGTCCTCTTCCATGCTCCCGCCCACTTCGCCGATGATCACCACGGCCCGGGTGTGCTCATCGGCCTGGAAAAGGGCCAGGACTTCGCTGAGGGTCGTGCCGGGAACCGGGTCGCCGCCCAGGCCGATACAGGTGCTGATACCTGACCCGGCGGCCACAATATGGGAACAGACCTCGTTAATCAGGCTACCGCTGCGAGCGATCACACCGATATTACCGGGCTGGTAGGCGTCGGCGATCCACACCGGGATAAAGCCGAGCATGGCTTCGCCAATGGTGGCCATACCGGGGTTATTGGGGCCGATAACATAGGCCCCTACCTCCCTGGCGTAGGTCCTGACCTCCAGGGCGTCCTGGACCGGCAGGCCGTCTGCCAGCAAGACTACAAGCTTCAGGCCTGCCTCCAGGGCTTCAAAGGTAGCGTCTTTGGCGAAGGGCGGCGGCACAAAGATTACCGAGGCTTCCGCCCCGTGCCTTTCCACTACCTCCTGGACGGTGTTGTACACCGGTACGCCGTGGACACTGGCCCCGCCCTTCCCCGGCGTTACGCCACCAACGATGTTGGTGCCGGCCGCTAGCATCCGCTCCGTCCAAAAAGTCCCTTCGTTGCCTGTTATCCCCTGCACCAGCACGCGCGTTTCCTTGGACAAAAGGATACCCATCGCTTTTAACCTCCCGCTAGTTTGACGGCAGCCCGCACAGCCTCTTCCACATTGGCGTAGGGCTCCAGGCCGGCTTCCTCGCGCAAAATCTGCCGGGCCTCATCTTCGCCTGTGCCGCGAATGGAAGCCACGATAGGCGGGACGGGTTTTAATTCCTTAATGGCCTGGGCCAAGCCCTGGCTGATAACATCGGCCCGGGCCACCAGCCCGAAGGTGTTGATTAAGATCACCCTGACATCGGGGTCTTCCAGCACCAGTTGCATGGCATAATAGGAGTTCTTATAGGTGGCGCCGCCGAATTCCAGGAAGTTGGCCGGCCTGCCGCCGTAGTAGTTGATAAGGTCCAGGACCGTCATGGTCAGGCCCGCACCGGTACAGAGGACGCCGATATTGCCCTCCAGCTTTACGTAACCCAGGCCGTACTGGGCCGCCCGGTACTCCCGCTCGTTATCGTAGCGTTCCGGCCCCTTGACAAACTCCTTCTGACGAAAAAGGGCGCCATCATAGATATTGACCTTAGCGTCCGCCGCCAGCATTTGGCCTTCATTCGTGATGACCAGAGGGTTGATTTCCACCAGTTCGGCGTCGTAAGAACGGAAAACACGGTAGAGTTTCATCAGGATGTCAGCGAAGGCGCTTGCTTCCTTGCCCCCGAGGCCCAGTCGGTAGGCCACCCGCCTGGCCTGGAAGGGTAACAAGCCGCGAAAGACAGGGACAATCTCCCGTACGATCCGTTCCGGCGTCTCCCGGGCTACTTCTTCAATATCCATCCCCCCGGCTGCGCTGGCCATAATCAGCGGTGCAGCCTTAACCGGGTCGATGGTGATGGAGAGGTAGAGTTCCCGGGCAATAGCCAGCTTTTCCTCAACTAAAACCCGGCTCACCGTCTCGGCCTTGAGCTGGCGGCCCAGGATGGCCGCCGCGGCCTCCCTGGCAGCGACGGGGGAATCAGCAAAGCTGATGCCCCCGGCCTTGCCCCGGCCCCCCTGCAGGATCTGGGACTTGATTACTACCGCTGTCCCGAGCTGGGCGGCGGCTTCCCCGGCCGCCGCGGCGGCTGTTACCATCATCCCCCGCGGGACAGGGATCCCCATTTTCTTAAAGAGTTCCTTCCCCTCATATTCGTAAAGCTTCATAGGGCATTACTCCTTAGCCACGAGGGCATAACCCAGCTCAAAGGCCTTTTTGTTCTCCGCATGGAAGCGGGGGATCCTTTCCAGCATGGCCTTGAGGATGTTTTCCTTATCCACCAGGCCGGCCATCATCCTGGCCATGGCACCCAGGACCACAGCATTGGCATAGAGTTCCCGCCCCAGTTCCTGGACGGCCGTATCGCGGGCCGCCAGGGGGACTTGCTTGATGGGCCGGGACTGGTCCGGCTCAACGTAAGCGGGGTCATAGATGACAGTGCCCACCTTGACCAGGTCGATGAAGCGGTGGTAGGCCGCTTTGGAGAGGGCGACAAAATAAGCGGGGTTTTCCACCACCGGGCTGTCGATATTCTCGGGCGACATTACTACCTGGGTGCGGACGTAGCCCCCCCGGGTCTCGGTCCCATGGCTGACCAGCATGGTCGTATGCAGGCCCTGGTAAACGGCTGCCGTGCTCAGGGTCTGGCCGATGCGTACCACCCCCTGCCCGCCAAAGCCGCTCACCAGTACTTCCGTCCGTCTGGCCATCAGCTATACCTCCTTTGGATGTCCGCCACCCAGCCCTTCACTAACTCGGCAAACTCGGGACGGCTGTTGCTGGCGTCGTAATAGATACCGGTACGGAAGGCAAAGTCAGCGGGGCCCTTTTCATGCATACTGCAGGTATGCTCCATAAACCATTTATAGATCTCTACCGGCTTCCGGGTACCCAGGGCCCGTTCCGCGAAGTTGGTCACGCAGGGGTAGGGCATATGGACCAGGGAAAAGCCCTTGTTCAGGATGGCCTTTTTAATGGCCTCCACCGCCTCCTGGCCCTGGAGGCTGGTATAGCGGGCCAAGAAGGTGGCCCCGGCCTCCCGCAGGATATTCAGCACATCCCGGCCATCCTGGGTCCAGTTAGGCTCATACATACCGTAGGGGCTGCTGTCGGTGCGGTAGCCCCGGGGCGTCGTCCAGCCATACTGGCCGCCAGTGGATTGATAGCCTAGGTTATCTAAGACGATTACCGTCATATCCACATTGCGCCGGGCGCAGTTTAACAGGTGGAGGAAGCCGATGCCGAAGGCGTCACCGTCACCTACAGTCATGATAATCTTCTTGTCGGGTGGCAGGGCTATCCGTAGCCCGGTAGCGATGGCGTAGGCCCGTCCATGGGTGCCGGCAAAATTATCGCCCTTCCAGGTGTTAAAGGTCTGCCGGCCGGCGCAGCCGATGCCGGTTCCCCAGATAACGTCGCCTGTGGCCAAACCCAGCTCATCGATAGCCATGACGACCTTTTTATGCGCCTGGCCCAGGCCGCAACCGCTGCAGGCCGTGCTGGGTATTTTGCGGGGCCGCAAGTATTTGGTAGCTAAATAATCCATCTCACCACGCCTCCCATTCCCAGTTTCGTGCCTTTATCCCTTTACCTGCCAGCAAGGCCTGCATTAATTCCTCCAGCTCGGCCACCGTTGGCAATTCGCCGCACTTGCCGAAGAAATGGACCTCGCTGCCTGCAGGCATGGCCCGCTGCACCTCGCGCACCAGTTGCCCGTCGTAGTTTAATTCCACGCTCAGGTATTTGGCCGGTACCTTAAAGATTTCATCCGGGAAGGGCCACAGGGAGATGAGCCGCAGTGCCCCGACCTTCCAGCCCTTTTCCCGGGCCTGCTTGACGGCGCTCACAACCACCCGGGAAGGGCTGCCATAGGCGACCAGGATTAGTTCCGGGTTATCGTCCATAAAATAGGACTCGTAACGGGTAATCAGGTCTTTATTGTTTCTTACCTTATATATAAGGCGGTAGGCGTGCTGGTGCTGGAAATCCACCTCTTCCGTATCGTAGCCTTCCGGGGTCGGCGTCCAGTCCGAGCAAGCGGCGCCGGTGTTGTGGCCCAGGACTACCGGGGGGATATCGATGGCGTCGGTGCAGGGGTAGAACTCCGGCCCTTCCTTCACCCGGCGGGGGATAACCTTTAGCCTCATGGCCTCTAGTTCTGCCGGTGTTTCGGGGATACTTAAACTCTCCCAGCCGTCGGTAACCAGCTGGTCAGCGAGGATAATCACCGGCATACGGAAACGCTCGGCCAGGTAGAAGGCCTCCACAGTTATGGAGAAGGCTTCCTGGACGCTGTTGGGGGCCAGGACTATGGTTTCGTAATTGCCGCCCTGGGTGGGGTAACGGCTCATATAGAACTCCCCCTGGCCGGGCGCGCCGGTAATACCGCTCACCGGGCCGACCCGCTGGGCGTTGACCACCACCAGGGGTATCTCGCTGCCCAGGGCCCAGCCCAGGGGGTCGGCGTAAAGGATGAAGCCCGGCCCGGAGGTGGCCGTCATAGTTTTCAGGCCCCCCAGGGAACCGCCGATGCAGATATGCAGGGCCGTGAGTTCATCTTCGGCCTGGACGTAATAGCCGCCCACCTGGGGCAGGCGCCGGGACATATTCTCCGCGATCTCCGTCGCCGGGGTAATGGGGTAGCCGGCAAAGAGGCTGCACCCGGCCAGAATAGCCCCCTCCGTGATGGCCGCGTTACCGGTATCCAGCGTTCGTCTCATGTCATTCCTTCCCCCTATCCATTCTTCTCAATGGTGATAGAAAAGTCCGGGCAAACGAAGAAGCACTGCCGGCAACCTATGCACTTCTCGGGGTGGACTGCCACCATGGGCTTGTAGCCGCGGTCGTTAAAGTAGCTGGCCGGGGCGTAGACCCCCAGGGTACAGACGTGGGCGCAGTAGCCGCACTCTTTGCAGCCCTTAGCGTCTACTTCTACCCTGTAAGTCCGCAAATCGCAGGCCAGACACCGCCCGGCTTCTTTTTGCGCCGCGTCAGGTTCGAAGCCCAGCTCCACGGCAGCAAAGCTGTGCATCCGCTCTCTTAAGGGGAGGGTAGGTACATAGGCCCGCTCGCTGCGAGTTAAGATTACTTCCGGCTCGACCGCAGCCACCCCTTCCGCCCGGCTCCCCTCCGGGTCACCATCGCCGCCCAGGAATTTATCGATACCTTGAGCCGCTTTCTTGCCCTGGGCAATGGCTTCAATGATGGAGGCCGGCCCGCTTACCACGTCGCCGGCGGCAAATACACTTTCTAAGCTCGTGGCCAGGGTTTCCGGGCAGGCCTTTATCTGGCCGCCCGCACCCGTTTCCAGGCCCCAGGCCGGCGGTACCTCGGCTGCCTGCCCGATGGCTACCAGCACCGTGTCAAACTGGTTACTAAACTCGCTGCCGGCGACCGGGACAGGCTTGGGCCTGCCGCTGGCGTCCTTGCCTCTTAACTCCATCCTCTGGCAGGTAAGGTTTAGACCCCCGTCCCCGGGAGCTATACTAACCGGTGCGGCCAGGAATTCAACCTGTACCCCTTCCTCCAGGGCGCCGTTAACCTCTTCCTCGCTGGCCGGCATCTCCGCCCGGGTGCGCCGGTAGAAAATGGTTACATTTTTAGCTCCCAGGCGGCGGGCGGCCCGGGCGGCGTCGATAGCTGTGTTGCCGCCGCCAATGACGGCCACCCTTTTCCCGATAGCTACTGGCTGGCCGCCATTAACCTGTTGCAAGAAGGCCAGGCCATCCGCGACGCCGGGCAGGTCTTCCCCCGGGATACCCAGCTTACTGCTCTGCCAGCTCCCGCAGGACACCAGGACGGCGTCATAGCCTGCTTTAAGTTCGTCCAGGGAAGTGACTGGGCTGTTAACCTTTATGTCCACGCCCGCTTCCTGGATAGCCGTGATTTCCTTGTCTAAAATATCGCGCGGCAGGCGATAGGCGGGGATACCGTAGCGCATCATGCCCCCCGCCTCAGGCCTGGCCTCAAAGACCGTAACCTGGTGGCCGCGGCGGGCCAGGTAATAGGCTGCTGTCAGGCCGCTGGGCCCGGCGCCGATGACGGCCACTTTTTTGCCCGTTGCTACCCGGCCGGCCTGACCCTGGTAGTTAGCTACCCCTGCCCCGTTTTCGGCTGCAAACCGCTTTAACAGCCTGATGGCCACCGGGGCATCCAGCTGGTTGCGAGCGCATTTACCCTCGCAGGGGTGGACGCAGGCGTAGCCGCAGATGGCCGGGAAGGGTATGCTCTCCCTGATAACCCCCAGCGCTTTGTTAAATTCACCCTGCCGGATATACCTGACATAGCGCGGCACATCGACGCCGGCAGGACAGGCTTCCTTGCACGGGGCTATCTTCTGGCAACTTAGATTTCCCATGAGCCTCTTGCCAACTCCTTTCTAGCGTTTAACCTTTGTTCTTTCTTGAAGCGAAATAAATTCTGCTCCTTAACCGGGTTGGAAGCTCCACCTCCCGATTCTATTCTAAGTGTAAAGTAAAATTTGTAAATTAAGCCCTTTTTATATACCTATTAACAGTTTTTATTAAGAAGCGGACTTTCTTTGCGCTTCTGCAACCATGGCGATAAAAGGGTGTAAAGCAGGCCTATGATAGCAATAACCATTACCACGCCGCTCACCGGCCGGCGGAAAAAGACCGTCCAGTCATTGGCATAGCTGATCATGGTCGTCATGAAGGCCCGTTCGGCCAGGGGGCCAAGGATTGTACCCAGGACCAGGGGCGCGACCGGGTAATTGTAGCGCTCCATTATATAACCGATCACGCCAAAGCCCACCATCATCCAGACGTCGGTGATATTATTGCGGATGGTAAAGGCGCCGATAAAACAGAGGACCATGATAAAGGCCGAGGTCACGGCTTCGGGGAAGTCCATTACCCGAACCAGGGGCTTTACAGCCAGGTAACCAATCAGGGACATCAGGAAAAGGCCTACCAGTACCGAGGCATAGATGGTATAGATAGAATCCAGGGAAGTCTGAAATACCTGGGGTCCCGGCTGGACGCCGTGCAAAAGAAAGGCCCCCAGGATTACAGCCGTGGCCCCGCTGCCCGGGATACCCAGGGTTAGCAGGGGGATCAGAGCCCCGCCCACCGAAGCGGTGGCCGCCCCCTGGGAAGCGACAATACCTTCGGGGACCCCTTTGCCCATTTCCTTGCGCCGTTTACCGTATTGCTTTTCGACACCGTAGGATACAAAGGAAGCCACTGTCGCCCCGGCGCCGGGAACAGCCCCGATTATCGCCCCGATAATGGAACTACGGAAGAAGGTACTCAGGACCCGCCGCATCTGCCCCAGGGTGGGCAGGGCTGTTTTTACCCCGCCCACTTTCTGCAGGGTAGCCGAGCTGAAACCCTCTTCCAGGCGGGCCAGTACTTCGGCCACGGCATAGGCGCCGACCATCACCGTCAGGTAGTCGATACCATTGCGCAATAAGGGAGAACCAAAGGCAAACCGCTCGGCGCCGTAGACATCATCAACCCCTACCGTAGCCACCAGCAATCCCAGGAGCAGGGAGACAACCGCCCGCTGGACCGAACCGGTGCCCAGGACCACGACGCTGGTCAGCCCCAGGAAGACAATGGCAAAGTACTCCGGCGTCGAAAAGCTCAAAGCGACCCTGGCAAAGGGCTGGGAGATAAGCACCATCAGGAGCCAGGAGAACAGCCCGCCGCCCAGGGCGGCAAACAGGGTCCAGCCTAAGGCCTGGGCCGCCTCGCCGCGGCGGGCCATGGGATAGCCCTCCCAGAGGAGGGGAACGTGAATCGGTTCCCCGGGTATCTTAAAAAGGATCGAAGTAAAGGCACCGCCATAGGTCCCCGCCAGGTAGACGGCTGTAAGCAGGACGATGGCCTGGGTGGTCGCCATGGGGTAGGTGAAGGGTAGGAGCAAGACAACGCCCATGACCAGGGTTAACCCCGGCAAAACACCAACAATTAAGCCGGCAATTAAACCGATAAAGAGGAGGATTAAGTTCAACGGCGACAGGGCCTGCCATAAACCTGCCCCCAGGTTCTGCAAAATTTCTACCATAAATCATATCCCCCCTTACAGTCAGTGAACTAGTCTCAACGGATACCCAGCAAAGCGTAAAGCCAAAAAGTCAGGTTATTAAAGGGGGTAATCCCCGGTGGTAGAGAAATGTAAACTATCTTGACAAAGATGAGCATCAAGCACAGGGTCCCCACCAGGCTGGCAACAAGTACCACGCCGGGACGGCGATAGCGGCCCAGGTACATGAACCCCACCAGGTAAAGGAAAGTAGTCAGGGCAAAACCGAGGATGGTGGTCAGGTAAACGTAGGCCAGGGTCATGGCCATGCCACCATACAGCAAAAGGGGGTAACGTTTACGCTCCAGGTCTTCCCCTTCCCTGGCCGGGCTTTCCCCGTAGCTACTACCATCCTTCCCTCCCCGCACCAGGGTGACTATCACGTCACCGACTGAAAGCACGATTATCAGGCCTAAAATTAGCCGGGGCCAAAAACCGGGACCCAGATGTCCCGGTTTGGCTACAAACTCAAATTTCCCGGCCAGGTAATACAGGTAAAGGCCCGCTATAACTAAAATGATGCTAAAAAGCGCTTGCCGCAGGCGATCCCCTATTTTACCAGGCAACTTTTTCACCTCGCCTCAGGTTCTAGATTATTGTTTCTTTTCCCAGATAGCCTTCATATTGTCCACTTCCTGCTTCAACATCCGCGCGGCATCCTCCGGTCCCAGGTAGCTATCCTTCGTAGCATACTGCTGTTCCAAAAACTTCTGGTATTCCGGCGTGTCGTAAACCTTTTTCAAGGCTTCGGCCAGGGTTTTGATCTTCTGTTCGTCCGTCCCCGCCCGGACTATAATCGACCTGAATTGCGGCAAGAAAATATCGTAACCCAGCTCTTTAGAGCAGGGGACATCCGGGAAAGCCGGGTAGCGTTCTTCGTTAAAGACAATGATTGGCCGCATCTGCTTGCTCTCCAGGTACTGGCGGACATCCCCGGCCTGTTCATATAGCGCGTCGGCGTGACCTCCCAGGATGGAAACATAGCGCTCGCTGGGCTGGGCGTAAGGTACTCCCGTAACTTTTATACCTTTACCAGCCAGGTAGGCCAGGGTGATGTCATCGACGCTGCCTTCTCCCAGGGTGGATACCTTTAACTGGCCGGGTTTCTCCCTGGTCATCTTTTCAAAGTCCTGCCAGGTCTTAATAGGGCTATCCTGTTTAACAAAGAGGAAAGAAGGTGCCTTGATCATCCTGGCCACCGGGGTGATGTCCTCCAACTTCCAGGAGGGCTTGGATGTTGCCAGGAGGGCGTGGGTGTCGGCAATGTAAATGGCGATGCTGTAGCCATCAGCAGAAGCCGCCAGGAGTTTGGTCATACCAGTACCGCCGGTTGCCCCCGGCACATTAACTACTGGTAACGAAACATTTAAGATCTTATCTAACTTCTCGGCACAGGTCCGGGCCAACTGGTCAGCACCACCGCCCGCTCCCCAGGGGACAATAAACTCTATAGGCCGGGTAGGGTACTTCGTACCAGGCTGATTCGCCCCACCACCACCGCTGCTACTGCCGGCCTGCTGGCCCTGGCCGCAACCGGCCAGAATGACGGCCAGGAAAACAGTAAACAGGGATAAAACCGCCACCAGTTTCCCCATTTTTCGGCGCCAGTCTTTCCCTTCAGTCATAATTTTCACATATATCCCCCTCTCACTATCCTCTACCCCTGGTTATATGCCTTCATTGCTTCCTACTCGTAATTTCTCAGGCTAACTTTTATGCCCACCTCTCCCGCCAGCAGCCACCCCCATCCTAAGGTTGTACTTGGGAACACATTCCCTACTTTCCTTTCTCTTTACTGCCCTCTCCAATTCTAGCACCCGGAGTTGTAACAGACAAATTAGATTTGTTTATTGACTTATAAATATTTTTTATTCTTTCCCCTACCCTCAGTACCCCAGTTCTGCCCCGACGATGATAATATGAAAATCCGGGTTGCCCCGGGGGCACATCTCTATAATAGTAGTCACCCGGCAGGATTTATCGCTTAAATTACAGTTGACGCAATGCCCGGCTACGGCACAGGCCTTACCCCACTGGCGGCGGTGGGAGTTGAGGGGTGTGGCCACATCTTTAATGCGCCTGATACCGGCCTCGACGTCAGGCACTACTTTATTGATACCGGTGACCATTATGGTGCGCCGGGGGCCAAAGATCATGGCCGCCACCCGGTTGCCGGTAAAATCGATATTGATCAGGCGTCCGTCCAGGGTGATGGCGTTGCAACCCGTCAGGAATACATCGCAGGTGAGCTGGCGCCGGCGCACGGCCAGGTTTTCTTCTGCCGTAACCCCCGTTGCCCAGTGGTCGTAGATCTCGTGGCCGCGTACCTTTAATTCTTCCACCACCCCCAGGCTGCGAATAGTCACCGAACCGCCTATCCCCACCGTGGCACCGGTGGGGATAAGGCTCAGTACCTGCTCCCTGGCCTCCCGGGCCGTCATAACATAGCTGGCCTGAAAACCTCGCTTTTGCAGGGCGTCCCTCACCTTCTGACCAATTTGCCCGTTGCGCCAATCCCTGCTTTGGCTAAAGCTATTTGACAGGCTCACAATACTTGCCCTCCCCATAAAATAATCATAGCTAGGCTGCCGCCATAAGCCGCATCTCAATCTATTTCATTAATCATGCTCCCGAATCGCTTCTTATTAGTCCGGCAAAATCTTAAAAACTGCTCCGCCAATGGATGTCGTAGATCCCTGGGGTGAATAAGATTGATATTACGATTAAGACATAATCCTTGTATATTAACCTTGGCCAGGGTCTTGAGACGTACTTCTCTAGCTACCACCCATTCGGAAAGGACTGCAACGCCAAAATTGAGTTCCACCCACTTTTTAATGGCTTCATGGCTATTTAATTCGAGAAAGACGTCTAACTTTTCGGGATCAAAGCCAGCTTCCCTTAAAGCGCTTTCCCATAACTGGCGAGAGCTGGATCCCACCTCGCGCAAAATAAACCTTTCTTCATAAACCTCGGCCGGGGTAATACTACCGCGCTCAGCCCAGGGGTGATCACTATTAACGATGATAACCAGGTTATCAGTTAACCAATGGTCACAAACGAAATTCCTGTTCTGGCAATCACCGGCGATAATTGCTATATCACTTTCATCCTCTAAAATAGAGCGACAGACTTCATCTCTGTTACCCAGGAAAATAGCAATTTCGGCTTGTGGTAACTCATTCTTAAAAAAGCCTACTACCTGTGGTAGAATGTATTCAGCAATGGTGTAGGTCGCACCGATACGTAAATGGCCGCGTAAAATCCCCCCCAGCGTTTCGAGTTCGGCCCGGGCCTGGTGGTAAAGAGCAATAATCTGCTGAGCATAGTGATAAAGTTTGATGCCTGCCGGTGTTGGTACCACAGTTTTATTATCACGTTGCAATAACTTAATACCATAATATTTTTCAAGATTGCGGATCTGGGTGGTTACGGCCGGCTGGGTTAAATGGAGTTCCTGGGCAGCGTGGGAAAAACTCTTCTTTTCCACCACAGTAATAAAGGTTAAAAGCTGGCCGTCCAGGGCTCATCGCCTCCTTCACCAGGCATCTTTATAAATTATTCGCTGTTTAGCGTTAATTCCCTCCTCGGCTGAAAGGAGATAAAGACTTTATGCTTTTGACATGGCTTGCTGCCTCCCTGGCCATCGCCCTGGCAGCCACTTTACAGGGAATAACGGGGTTCGGTTTTGCCCTCATCGCGGTCCCCCTGTTGATGCTCGTTTTTGATGCCCATACGGCAGTTGTTTTAAATCTGCTTATTTCCTTCTGTACCCAGTTAGCTTTAAGCCTCCGGGTGAGGGAGGGGGTTGTTCGCCCTTTACTTATCCATCTCTTCGGAGGTAGCCTTATTGGTATACCGGTGGGTTTGTATGTTTTTCTCCATTTCAATATGCAAAACCTGAAGATATTCATCAGCGCCATTACTATTTTCTTTGCCTTAGCTTTGCTTAAAAACATAAGGATCGAAAAACTGGCTGGCCGGTGGGTGGAAAACCTGGTCGGGAGCCTCTCCGGTTTTTTAAGTACCAGCGTGGGGATTCCCGGGCCACCAGTGGTCCTGTTTTTAAACCATCAAGATCTATGTAAAGAGAACTTCCGGGCAACAGCATCGGCCTATTTCACCTTTCTCTATAGTGTCAGCCTTATTTTCCTGGGTTTTTCCGGCAGTGTTAGCCAGAGTATTGCCGCCAAGGCCTTCACCCTTTTACCATTTGCCTTTTTAGGCAGCTACCTGGGGGTTTACCTCTTCCCCCGGGTTTCCCAGAGGCACTTCCAGTACGGCGTACCCCTGCTGGTTGTAGCCACCGGAATTTACTCCTTGCTGACAACTATATTTTAACAATCCTGCGGCAGCGCGCTAACCCTGGCGGCGTCTTTTCGCTGCCAGGAGGCGGGCGGCAGTCTGGCCCGGGTTACGGTTGGTAACACCGGTAGCCCCGGCCTGGCGGGATAATTGTGCGGGTGAAGCTACCGCCCCGTCAGCGGTCCATATTTCCCCGGGCCGGCCTTTCTCCTGGCCTGCCACCTCCGCCCCTACCACTTTGCTGCTGCTTATTGTTTTCTCCGTTCCTCTTAAGGTTGCAACTCCTGCACCCTTACCAGGCCTCCTGGCTGCTATCTCCTCTCCTTCTTCATTAAGCCTATCCTGCCGGTTTTTCTTTCTCCCCCGGCCCCAAGATGTAACCTTTAAGTAACTGATATCGCCAGCAGGGCCGCCCGTCCCGGCCCGGGCAAAGAAGCGGGGCCAAGGCAGGTGCTGCCCGGCGCCAGCCAGGGCGGCCCGCCAGGCCTGCAGAAGTTCCGCCTTTTCTTCCTGGCTCCAGACCAGGCGCCGCTGGATGATATCCAGCAACCAGAGGATACCCGTCAGGAGTAGTAGCAACCAGTCCATGGTGCGGCTGGCCCTCACCGGCGACAGGTTGGGAGCAAAGGCTTCTTCCGGGCGGCTGAGGATGGTACCACCGCCGGCGCGGGCTATGGCCTGCAGGGCCCCCAGGTCGACCCCGGCGCAGCGGTATTCAGCCGGGTAGGGAACGACCACCCCGGTGCGACCTACCAGGTTGGCGGAGTCGACGGCTTCCTGGTTGCCGCCGGCAGCAGTAACCCCCTGGCTCCCGGATAGCCCTGCCCCTGAACCGGCTGCAGCGCTGCTGCGGACAATATTGATCACATACGCCCCCGTTTCCCGCGCCGCCAGCCGGCCGGTATAGCGGCCGGGGCCGGCAGGCTGGAGGGCTACGTCGATGGTTTCCCCGCCGGGCGCCATCACCCTGGCCTGGTAGTTAAGCACCTGCTGCCACTGGCCGGGATCGTCGACATCAATGATTACCTGGCGGTCGCCGCTGTCCTCCTGAAAGCGGGCCGTGACCTGGACGGCGCCCTGCCGTTCCGGGGGTAGAAGCCAGGACAGGATGTTGCCTGCCAGCCGGGGGAAAACGGGGCTGGCCAGCCAGCTACCGCTCCAGCGGCCGCCGACATCCGGGGTCCAGGCCACCGCCCGACCCAGGCCGTACTGCCAGGCCGCCAGGACCGGGTCGCCCCGGGGCGAAAGGAGATCTACTTCCGCCAGGGGTTTGGGCGTGGCGGTGATATAGCCGTCCAGGGGCGGCACCTCCTGGATGCCCGTGAGTAAAGGCCCCTGCGCTGCCGCCCGGGGATAGAAGTGTTCGTTGACGGCGTAGCTGCGGGTGGCCAGGACCGTTTCCCGGGTAAAAATGGAAGGGATAGTCGTCGCGTCGGCGGTGGCGTAGAAGCGGCCTCGCCCCAGCTCGGCCAGGGCCTGGAGCATTCCGGCGTCGGCGTCCTCGCCCACGGCTACGGTGGTCAGGGTAATCCCGGCGGCAGCCAGGGTGTGGGTCAGTTCCGTGTAGGGGCCGCCCCGGGCGGACATGCCGTCGGTAAGGAGGATAATATGCTTGACCCGGGCCGGGGCTGGCGCTAGGGCCTGATAGGCGGCGGCCAGGGCCGGGTAAATCTCGGTGCCACCACCGGCGTCGATGCTGCCAATCTGCCTGCCCAGGGCCTCCCGGTCACCGGCCGGTGCCAGGGGCACAGCCCACCAGGGAAAGCTGTCAAAGGCGACGACGCCCACCTGGTCACGGTCCGTGAGGATAGCAGCCGCCCTGGCAGCCGCCTCTTTGGCCAGGTCGATCTTCCTGGCCCCGCCGGCGTAACCCTCCATGCTACCCGATTTATCGATAACCAGTACCAGCCCCAGGGAAGGCTGCTCGCCCCGGCCGGCAATATCCATCTTCACCGGCAGGGCTTTTTCCACCGGGGTGCCGGCATAGCCGCCGGGGCCGAAGGAGTCGGGGCCGCCGGTCATGACCAGGCCGCCACCGCCGTCCCGGACGTAGGCCTCCAATTGTTCCATGGATTTCTGGCCCAGGGCGTAGGCCGGGACGTTCACCAGGAAAACGGCGCTGTAGCGCGCCCAGCCGGCCAGATCGGCCGGCACACCGGCAGGGGTCGCTATCTCTACCTCCACCTGGCCTGTTGCCCGCAGGGCTTCCCGCAGGGGTACTGCTTCCCGGTTATCAGCGGCCACCAGGAGCACCCGTGGGGGTCCCAGGACCTCCTGGATGGCGCCGGCCTCGTTGTTGGCGATGATAGTATCGCCGTTCAAGCTCGCCAACCGCACCCGGTAACGGTGCAACCCGGCCGGGCCGGCTTCCAAGGGAAAGGCCAGGCGGTTCGGCCCGGCCTGCAAAGCAACTTCCCGGCTAGCCACCAGTTCCCCGTCCCGCTCGATTACCAGGGTGGCTGTCACCGCCTGGCTGGCCGTCACGACGAGCTCCAGGGTGTTCTTTTCCCCGGGGTAGGCCCGGACCGGCAGTTCCAGGCCTTCCAGGCGCAGGTCGTCCTCACCGGGCCGGCCCGCCGGGACAATATCGACGCGAATACCGGCCTGGGCCAGCTGGCGGGCAGCTGTAACTGCCTCATTGCTGGTATCGCGGCCATCGGAAAGGAGGACCACCCGCGGCCGCGCTTCTGCCGGCAGCAGACCCCGGGCCAGGTGCAGGGCGGCGGCGATATTACTGCCGGCGCTTCCGGGCGCCGTCTCCAGACGGCGAAAGGTGGGGCTGGCCGTCACCGGCACCTCCACCAGGGCCTTTTCGCCGAAAACCAATACCCCGGCCAGGTCACGGGGCGGCCTAGCGGCCAGGGCCTGGCGCAGCCACTCCTCGCCCGCGGCTACCGCCGGCCCCAGGCTGGCCGATGCATCCAGGGCGAAGACCACGGCCTGGTGGTGGACAGTACTGATCCAGCGTGGCCCGGCCAGGGCTGCCGCCAGGAGGAAAGCCACCAGTAACCGTAGTGCCAGGCGCCGCCCTTCCCGCCGGTAGGCTTCCCGGCCGCTGGCCCGCCCCTGGAGGAGCCAGGGCCGCCGCCAGTACCAGATGAGGAAGGCTAGGCCGGGAAGGAGCAGCCACCACAGAGGGCGGGTAAAGCTAATACCCACGGCAGGCCACCCTCCATTCCAGCAGGGCCAGGATTATGGCTAGGAAGGTAAAAAGATCCCGCAGGTTACGGGCGCGGGCAGGCGCGGTCTTCACCGGGGCCGTACCAGGGGCTTCCACCTCGGTGGTAGCCTCCCCTTGGGCCGGGGTTTCCCCCTTACCGGGGGCGGCCCCGGTTTTCCTTGGTTCGATACCTGCTACTACGGGCTCATGGGGGGCAATGGCAGCCTCACCGGCCTGGTAGCCGTTGACGGCAAAAAGGGCCGTTACTTGTACCTCCGATCCTGACCCGGGCGCCCCGGGCCGGCCGGCCCCCGTCGCCGCCATCCCCTGCCTGGCTTCCTGCGGCGCCGTCCCCGTTCTGGCATCAGCCTTGCCGGCCGGGCCCCTTTCCCCCTGGGTACCTCCCCCGCCCCAGCTCTGCATCATGCGGTAGAACCCCGGCATCTCCGGTATAAAGGGCGCCGGGGGCAGGGGCGGTGCCAGGAGCGTTTCCCGGCCGTCCGGCCCGGTGACGGTTATCCTTTCCGCGAGGGGCAGAGGGCTCACTTTGACCTCGGCCCCGGTGGTAACCACACGGGGCGTCTCCAGCACCGGGGGCAAAAGCCAGTTAATGACGTTTTGCATCAGGACAGGGTAGGCCGGCCGCAGGGGCAGGTCGGAGGCATGGAGGTCAAAGGCCAGCAGGGCCAGCCGTCGGCCGCCGCTTTCCCCATGGGCCAGCAGGGGCTGGTCACCGGCCACCATGTCCGCCCGCCAGCCCGGGGCCAGTTTAATTCCATGCGCCCGGGCCAGGTGGACCTCGGCCAGGTCAACATAAGACATCAGAGGGCTGCCGGGTACAGCCTCCAGGGCGCCGGGTTGGTACTCCGGGCCGGCCGCCACACCGGCCAGGTTCTCCCCCGCGGGCGGGTTGACCCACAGGATGGCCCCGGGGGGCAGAGGCACGCCGCTGACCCCGTCCAAAACCGTCAGCTCGTAGGTATAGGCTGCCTGGCGGACCTGCCGGTAGGCATCAGGGGTAACCCGGTAAACCTTCAGCCCTGGCACCAGGGCCAGCACTCGTTCCAGGAAGATGTTCCCTTCCGTGACCAGGAGGGCCCGGGCCTCCCGGCTATCTACTGGCACGGCCAGGGCGATATTATCCAGGGCCAGGAAATCGGCCGCCGGGTCGTCCACCTGGAGGTCGGCCCTGACCGGGCGGCCAGCCGGCAACTGCTCCCAGAGCAAATAGGCCGTACCCCCCGGCTCCAGGTGAAAGGTCCGGCTACCGCAGGATTCGCTCCCGGCGGTAAGGTGGACCTGGCCGGATACCGGGCTAGACCCATGGTTTTTGACGGCCACCTGGGCGGCCTGGCCGCCGGCTACTGGCCTTAAAGTCAGACCAGCCAGGGCGACATTGCCGCCTTCCCGGCCTACAGGCCGGAATTCCAGGGGTGGGGCGTCCGCCGGTAGGGTCACGCCCCCGTCGCTTACCAGGAAGAAGCGAGCCGCCCCTTTTTCCCGGGCCAGGGCTGTGGCCAGGGAAAGGGCCGCAGCCAGGTCCCCTCCCCCGGCGCCGGGCTTTAAGCCGGCCAGGGCCTGAGCCATGGCAGCGGCGTTCCCGGCCTCCCGTATCACTACCTGTGGCTGGCGGCCGAAAGCAATGACGGTCATAGCCGAGCCGGGCTTAAGATTGCGGGCTTCTTCTTCAATAAGCTGGCAGGCCGCCTGGAAGCGGCTGGGCGCCACATCGGTGGCCTGCATACTGGCCGAAGCGTCCAGGAGGACAATGGTTTCTTGCGGGGAGCCGCCGTAGTGCCAGACCGGCCCGGCGGCCGCCAGGGTGACTGCAGCTGCTGCCAGAAGCTGGAACCAGAGGATCAGGCGGGGCTGCAGCCGCCGCCAGGGCCGGTTGGCGCTCAGTTCGGCCGTGGCCTGTTGCCAGAAGAAGGTGCTGGGCACCCGGCTTTCCCGGCGGCGCTGGCGCAGGATATAAAGGGCGAGGATGGCCGGCAGGGTCAGGCCCAGCCAGAGCATCTGGGGGTGGTTAAAGGACAAAAGGTTGACCTCCACAGATAAACCTCAAGGACCTTTCCTGGAAGGAGTCCCTCATGGCGGCACACCGCCGCCAGCGAACGGGAGAAAATGAGATGAGCTACCCGCGGCGGTTGGCTACAGCCGGAAATCCTGCCCAAAATCGGAGCTAACCCAGCATTAACTCGCCAGGGTTTTGTTCGCGAAGAGTCAACTGTCCAACGGGTTGAGTGCCAGGCGCTTCGCAAGAACTTTGGTGCAGACGAGATAAAGGCCGGCCCGTAACAATACTGTTTTAAGGCGGGCCTTTTAAAGCCGGCAATTCCGGCCCCTATCTAATCGCGGGAAAAAAAGAAACTCCAGGTAACCGCCATCAGAAGGGGTACCTTCGCCGCCCTATGTAACCGCGGAGAAGTAAAAGACCTGCCCGGACCAGGGTCTGCTGCAGGGCCGTTGCTGCCCCGGCGCCGCTCTCCAGGAGCACCCGCCGGGCGCCGCGGCGGTGGCAACTGGCGTCCAGAAAAGCAAAGTAATCCTCCAGGCGCCGCCGGTAGGTAGCCAGCACCGCCGGGGTAATGGTTACTTCCACCCGCGCCCCCGTTTCGGCGTCGATAAAGGCCAGGTCGCCCTCCATGGCGGGGTTCAGTTCCGATGGCGCCAGGATGTGCAGGAGGTAAACCTCCAGGCCAGCGGCGGTCGCCCGCTGGAGCAGGGGCTCGCACCCCTCCGGGCAGAGGAAATCGGAAAAGACGTACAGGCGCCGTACCCGGGGTAGTAACTGCAGGGCCACCTGCAGGCTGGCCGCCAGGTCGGCCTGGCCGGCAAAAGAAAGCCCGGCCAGGAACGTCAGCAGCCGCGGCAGGGCCTGGCGCCCCCTTAAAGGCCGCAACACCCGGGCCCGTTCCCCCTCCCGGCCTGTGTCCGGGGCGACAGCCACCGCCAGGCTCTCCTGGCCGGCCAGGGCGCTGCACCCCAGCCCGGCCGCCAGTTGCAGGGCGAACCGCCCCTTGTGGTCCACCGTGCCGAAATCCATGGAAGCACTGGTATCGATTAGAAAGAGAACGCTGTCCTCCCGCTCGTCCAGGAACTCCTTGACATAAAGGCGCCGCAGGCGGGCATAGGCCTTCCAGTCCACCCGCCGCGGCTCGTCGCCCGGCGTGTATTCGCGGTAATCGGCGAACTCCACCGCCCCACCCTTAAGGCGGGAACGCCGGGGACCGCCACCCGGCGCCAGGGCCGCCCGGCGGGAGGACAGGCGATAGTGTTCCATCCGGGATAGCAGGGAAGGAGTAACCTGTTCTACAGCTGGCATTTAACAAATCCTCCCCAGAGTTTATCTTCATCTGCCAAACGACTCCCCCATATTCATTTCCCCACCGTCACATCTTCCAGGACTGCCGTCACGATCATGTCGCAGCTGACCCCCTCCGCCAGGGCTTCGTAGTTGAGGAGCACCCGGTGGCGCAGGGTCGGCCGGGCCACCCGCCGCACGTCGTCGTAGCCGGCGTAGGGCCGCCCGGCCCGCAGGGCTTCGGCGCGGGCGCCCAGGACCAGGGCCTGGACGGCCCGCGGCCCGGCGCCAAAACGGACAAAACGCCTGACCATCTCCGGCGCGGCGGGGCTTTCCGGGCGGGTGGCCAGGACCAGGCGTACGGCGTAGTTGATCATGTCCTCCACCGCTACCACCCGGCGGACCTGTTGCTGCCAGGCCTCCAGCTCCCCCGGCTCTAGAACTGGCGGCGCGTCCGGGATCGCCGCCCCGGTGGTGAGGGCAGCGATGGCCGCCAGTTCCCCTTCTCCCGGCATGGGCACCAGGACCTTGAAAAGAAAGCGGTCCAGCTGCGCCTCCGGCAGGGGGTACGTGCCCTCCATCTCCAGGGGGTTCTGGGTGGCCAGGACAAAAAAGGGCCGCGGCAGAGACCGGCTCACCCCGCCGGTAGTGACGGTACCCTCCTGCATGGCTTCCAGCAGGGCGCTCTGGGTTTTAGGGGTAGCCCGGTTAATCTCGTCGGCCAGGACGATGTTGGCAAAAATGGGGCCGGGTTCAAAGTGAAAGGCTTCCCGGCCGCTGCCTTCCTTAAAGACCATGGTACCGGTAATATCGGCCGGCATCAAATCCGGGGTAAACTGCACCCGCCGGAAGCTCAAACCCGTTACCCGGCCCACGGCGCGCACCAGGGCCGTCTTGCCCAGGCCGGGCACCCCCTCCAGGAGGACATGCCCCCCGGCCAGGAGGGCGGTAATCACCTGGTGGATGACCTCTTCCTGGCCGACGATGACCTGGCCGATAGCCGCCGTCATCTCGGCCAGGCGCGCCGCTATGCCCGCCAGGGTGGTGTCTACATCATTGCCGGCCTGGATCGCGGGATTAATCGCCATCTTAAAACTCCCCATCACTTAGTATGGCAGCAGCAATACTTCATCCCAGCTACCGATCAGCTCAGGCTCATCTTTCGGTTGCCTGCCATTCCCTGGTCCATAACCGGGCCGTGGCAATATCACCAGGGCCGGTTACATGCCCACAGCGGGCCGGGCCCGGTCCAGATCACCGAGTCTCCCCATGGCTAAAGCCTGGGGCTTTAGAGCACATTTTGGTAATGACGTCAATTTTGTCCTTTCCCCGGGTCAATGGAGCTGAAGTACTGCCAGACCAGGTTTTCCAGGGTCGGGGGCAAAGGGGAGCGGCTTAAAGATTCCCGCGCCTGGGCTGCGTAGGCCGGGTAGATTTCCCCGTAGGGCCGTACAGCGCCCCGCACCACCGGTGCGCCGGGCAAGTTGACCTCCGGGCCCGTCTCTCCGGCCCGGGAAAAGCCGTGTACCTGGCTGGCCGGTCCCTCGCCGCCGATAAGGTAGGGGGCATAGATACTTTCCAGGCCACCGCCTCCAGTACCAGCGCCGCCACCGCGGCCCTGACCGCCGGAGCCACTGCCGTTCCCCATATTATTACCTGCACCGCCGACGCCGCTGCCCGCGCCGGCACCGCCAGCCCCGGCGCCTGCTCTCTGGCCGCCGTGGCCCTTATTACTGCCGGAGGCGGGATTGTTCCCGGCACCCGGATTACTTCCCGCGCCCGGCCCGGCCACAGAGCCCTGGCCGCCGCCGGCAGCATAACCCTGGCCGGGCTGGCTACTGCTCCCGTCCGCTCCTGCCGGGCCGCCAGCAGCCCCCGTGCTGCCGGGACTCCCCCCGCCTGGCGTTCCAGTGCCATTGCTACTTCCTCCAGCAGCGTTCCCGCCGGCTATCGCGCCTGTACTCCCGGCCGCACCCGCACTGCTACCACCACCGGCGCCCCCCGCCGCCGTGCCCGTACCGCCGGCAGCCAGCATGGCTGCCGGGTAGCCGGCCTGCAAACCGGCGCCCAGTTGCTCCAGGCCGGCGGCTGCGGCTAGCATTTGCGTCCCGGCCCCGGCCGTCGCGGCCAGGGCGGCCAGGGCGGCCGCTAAAGAACGCCCGGTCGCCGTTTCCTTGTTAGCACCACTACCGCCCTCATTACCCGGCCCGTTTTTCTCGCCGGCAGGCTTATCAACGTTCCCGGCATCCTTACCCTGGCCGGGGGCACCCCGGCGGGTATCCGTCTCCTGCTCCCGGCCCTCCTGGCTACCGGGATTGCTCAAGGTCCGGGCTGCTTCCCGCAGGGCCTGGCGCAGTTCCGGCCGGCCGGTAGCCTCGGCAGCCTGCCAGAAACGCAAAGCCGCCTCCCGGGCCTGCGGTGACTCCTGGGGCAAAGAGGTCAGCTCTAACCACAGCTCCGCCGCCGCCCGTTCCGTGGCAGCGGCATCGCCCCGCGCCAGGGCGGCCGCCAGTTGCTGCCAGGCAGCCCCCGCCTGCTCCTGCCAGAGGGCCGCCAGCCGTGCCGCTTCCTGGCCGGCCGGGGCTAGTTCCGCAGCTACCTGGTCCAGGTCGCGGCCGGCCTGCTGCAAAAGGGCGGCTGCCTCTTCCCGCTGCCTGGTTTCCTTGATAGCCCGGTCCAGGTCATCCAGCCGCCGCTGCAATTCTTCCGGCAACAGGGGCCGGCCATCGCGGTGCAACCCGGCCAGGGGTTCCACCAGCCGTTCCGCGGCCGCTGCCGCTGCCGCCAGGGCCGCCCTTTCCTCCCGGCGCGTCTCCCAGTAGGGCCGCAAAGGGCTGGGGGTTAAAGCCAGCCCCGTAAACACGACCAGGAGGATGGCTATCCCCCGCCAGGGGGTCCAGGAGGGGATCAGGGGGTAACGAGTGGCCGCCCCGGCCTGGAAACCGGCGCAGGCGGCCAGGCTATGCGCCAGGGCCGCCCCTTGCCAGTCCCCGGGAACGCCACCCCGGCGCCAGGGGGTAGATGAAGCCTCCTTCCGGCCGGCCCCGCGGCAATCCTCTGCCCCGCAGCCGCCCTCCTGGAGCAGGCGGTAGGCCGTCACCGCCCCGCCACCCAGCTCCAGGTCATCGGCAAGCCGGACTTTAGCCAGGTAATCGGGCCGGCGCAACCAGCGCCAAGCGCTTATGGCGCGGGCCGCCAGGCTA
>JASUSX010000001.1 GCA_030445875.1 Clostridia bacterium | reverse complement strand
GGTATGCGCAGGGGTTTCTTTTTATCCATATCCATGAAGATCCACACTGAAGCGGCCCGGCCAATAAGGTTGCCCCCGGCGTCGTGAATATAGAAGTTGCGGTAGGCGAAGCAGCGCTGGAAGCCCTCCACCCAGGTGGTTACGGTTATTTGTTCCTGCCAGCGGGGGTAACGCTCCATCTGCAGGTGGTAACGGTAGACCACCCAGCCCCGGCCGGCGGCGTTTAAGCAGGGTAAGCTGATGCCGGCCGTCTCCGAGTGCCAGGTGGCTGTTTCCTCCAGGTAGCCCAGGATGGTTACCGGGGAGGCCTCCAGCAGGAAATTGGTTTCATAGTAGTGGACTGCGTAGGTCCTCTGGAAGGTATTGGTTACCATGGCTATCACCCTGTCTATTGTAGCACAGGGAAAGCCATCGGGCTACCAGCAATTGTCGCCTCCAGACAAAGCCACCTGTCAGTATTACTGCGGCGAAACCGCCCTTGACATGTGGAGTACAAAAGCTTAAACTATATATGCCAGTATTCGAATATATAGGGAGGAACATAAATGGCCGAAAGGATATACAGTATGAAGGCGGAATTCTTTAAGGCCCTGGCCCATCCGACCAGGGTGAAGATCCTGGAACAGCTACGCCAGGGGGAGAAGTGCGTCTGCGAGTTTATCGAGGACCTGGATCTGGAGCAGCCCAACATCTCCCAGCATCTGGCCGTCCTGCGCAAGCAGGACATCGTTGTCTTCCGTAAAGAGGGGTTAAAGGTGCTCTATAAAGTAAAGCACCCGGAGATCTTCCAGGTGCTGGACCTGGTGGGCAATATCCTGACCCAGGAAATAGTTTCTACCATGGCCGAACTCCAGCAAGGGCAGGAAAATAGCTAATACAGGAAGGAAGTTAGATTATGCTTAAAGCCCTGGCGGATTATATCGTCTACCGCCTGTTTAACCTGGTCCCCGGCACCCGGCTGGCCGAGGCCCTGAATTTCTTTATCTATGATTCAGTCAAGATTTTTATTATGCTGGCCGTGATCATCTTTTTCGTCTCTATTATTCGCAGCTTCTTCCCGCCCGAGAAGACGCGGGCCATCCTGAGCCGCAGGCATGAGTATGTGGGTAACATCCTGGCTTCCCTGCTGGGGATCGTCACTCCCTTTTGCTCCTGTTCGGCGGTGCCGGTATTTATCGGCTTCGTAGAATCCGGGGTGCCCCTGGGCGTTACCTTCTCTTTTTTGATTTCGTCACCCATGGTCAACGAGGTGGCTTTGGTCATGCTCTGGGGAATGTTTGGCTGGGAGATTGCCCTCATCTACATTGCCAGTGGCCTGGCTGTGGCCATAGTGGGCGGCCTGGCCATCGGCCGCCTGCATCTGGAACACGAAGTCGAGGATTATGTCTACGAGATTAAAATGGGCGTAACGGCGGCCGCGACGGCCCTGACCTGGCAGGACCGGGTCAACTATGCCCGGGGCTACGTCCAGGAGATCCTGAAGCGGGTCTGGCTCTTTGTCCTCATCGGTATCGGCATCGGCGGTTTTATCCACGGCTACGCCCCGGAGGCGCTGCTGCTGCGCTATGCCGGCCCCGGCAACCTCCTGGCCGTACCGGTAGCCGTGGCCATTGGGGTGCCCCTGTATTCCAACGCCGCCGGCACCATCCCTATCGTCCAGGCCTTGATGGAAAAGGGCATGTCCCTGGGCACGGTGCTGGCCTTCATGATGTCCGTCACCGCCCTCTCTTTGCCGGAGATGATCATCCTGCGCAAGGTCTTAAAACCGCGGCTGATCGCCATCTTTGTGGGGATTATTGCTGTGGCTATCATGCTGGTAGGTTATTTATTTAACATTGTCCTGGCGTGAGCCCCTTCGGGATCGCATTTTAATATTGTTGACACCCTGAAACAGTAGTACGATAATGAAAACAACTTCTAGATTAATGTTGTTAGCAAAGGTGCTGATCAGGCGGGTTGTTTAACCCCCAGAGCAGCACCTTTGTTTTTGGGGCTAAAAGAATTATTTCACTAAGCAGGAAAAGGGGTGACTATAGCGTAAATATTATTATTGAAAATGAAAATAGAACAAACTCGAACATCGACCGGGTGATTAAATGTTTGAAGAGAGAGAGAAAGTTATCCTGTCACTGCTTGAGGATAAAGACACTGTCAGCGTAAAAGAACTGGCAGGCATATTGAATGTATCGGAAATGACCATCCGCCGTGATCTGCAGAGTATGGAAAAGAAAGGAGTCATCAAGCGGGTCTTTGGTGGCGCGGCTAAAATAAAGGGGTTGCATCTGGAAAACCCCTTGCCTATCCGAGCCAACCGTCTGCCCGAAGCTAAGAGGAAGATAGCCAGGCTGGCGTGTAATTTAATAGCTGAGGGGGATGTTATCTCCCTGGATGTAGGGACCACCATTATAGAGTTGGCCAAGCAGGTAGCCAAGCGTGATATTGTGGTAATTACACCTTCTATTCAAGCAGGTTTGTATTTAGCCAAAGGCAGCGCCAAGGTGTATCTTACCGGTGGGGAGATCCGGTCGGAATTTATGTCCCTGGTGGGATCCATCGCCGAGCAGGCATATAAAAACATGTATGTTGATAAGGCCTTTATTGGCGCCGCAGGGATAAATCTCGAAGGAGGGATCACCGACTACTCGGAAGACGAAGCCAGGATCAAACGCTTAATGATGGAGAGGGCCAGGGAGGTCATTTTGTTAATCGATAATACCAAATTCGATGTTTCCGCCTTTATTAAAGTAGCGGATTTGCAACAGGTACATCTGATAGTAACCAACGTCAAACCCCCGTTGCCTTATTTGAAAGCGTGCCAGGAGTCGCAGACAAAGGTAATATGGGAGGAAAGGCAGTTAGCCAAAACCCTGGTGAAAGGATGATGTTTTATGAGATAGAAAATAATACCAATAGTCAGTAGTTACATTAACGGGCGAATTAACAGGGAATAAGGAGGATGAGCATGAAGAGGGCAGCTCTGATAGCCGCCGCACTGGTTTTGGCCATGGCACTACTTGCAGGTTGCGGTGGCGGCAATACCGGCTCCGTTAAGGACACGGGTTCCGATAACAAGGCTCCCAGCAACAAAAAAGGCGACATCGCTATGGTGACTTCCGGGAGCCTGGGCGACACCGGTATCTTTGACTCCGGCAACGAAGGGTTAACGAAGTCAGCCAAGGAATTCGGCCTGAATTACAAAGTCCTGGAGGGCAAGGAGGACCCTTCTCTTTATTACGACCTGCTCATGACCGCGGCTAAAGACTACAAACTGGTATTTGTCAATCCGGGTTATCAGTTCGAGAAAGCCTTAGGGGATATAGCCAGCAAGTTCCCTGACACCATCTTCGTCTATGCCGATGGGGAATCGCCTATCCAGGCGCCCAATATCGTTTCGGTGGGTTATAAAGAAAACGAAGGTTCCTACCTGGCGGGTGTAATGGCCGGGCAGCTCACCTCCCGCACCCAGCTGAAAGGCATTAACCCCCAGAAGGTTGTGGGCCTGGTGGGGGCGATGGATATCCCCGTAATCAATAACTTTATTGTGGGCTTTAAGCAGGGCGTGAAGGCTGTTGACCCCCAGGTGGAGGTAAAGGTCCTCTTTGCCGGTAGTTTCGATGACCCGGCAAAAGGCAAAGAGTTGACCCTCTCCCTTTATGACCAGGGCGCGGATATCGTTTATGACGTGGCCTCCAAAACCGGGGACGGCGTCATCCTGGCGGCCAAAGAAAAGGGCAAGTACGCCATCGGTGTAGATACCGATAAATCCCCCATGGCCCCGGAAAACGTCACCGGCAGTATGCTGAAAAATGTAGGTGTTTCCTTCTACGATACCGTCAAGATGTGGAAAGAGGGCAGCCTCAAAAGCGGGCAGACTGTCAAGTTCGGCCTCAAAGATAAAGGAGTCGAGCTGTTATTCGACTCTTATATGAAAAACTTTATCCCCAAAGATATTCTGGACGCGGTCAATAAGGCCCAGGAGGATATAATTCAAGGCAAGATTACGGTGGATGAGGTTAAGAAGTAGCCCTGGTAGGGGCGGGGCGCAAGGCGGCAGGGCTGTATAGCCCTGCCTGCCGTGCCCGAAGGGGGGCTTCTTGATAAGTGGATGCTTACGCCGTGGAAATGCGTAACATCAGCAAGCACTACGGTGGCTTGTGGGCCAATAGAAATATTAACCTGCAGGTCAAGCAGGGCGAAGTCCACGCTATCGTCGGTGAAAATGGGGCCGGTAAAAGCACCCTGATGAACATCCTCTATGGCCTTATTACCCCGGACAGCGGGGCTATCCTTATTAATGGCCAGGAGGTAAAGATCGCCAGCCCCAGGGTGGCTATCGATCTGGGGATTGGCATGGTGCACCAGCACTTCAAACTGGTACCGGGTTTTACCGTAGCTGAGAATATATGCCTGGGAATGGAGCCCAGGCAGGGCCTCCTGGTCGACAGGGAAAAAATGCTGGCCATGACGTTAAAAATGTCCCGGGAATTCGGCCTCACCATTGATCCCGCGGCCAGGATCAAGGACCTGCCGGTAGGTATCCTCCAGAGGGTAGAGATCCTGAAGGCCCTGGGGCGGGGCGCTCGGATACTGATCCTGGACGAGCCGACGGCGGTTCTTACCCCCGGGGAAACAAGGGAACTCTTCAATACTATCCGTAAAATGGCGGCCCAGGGGAAGACGATCATCCTGATCACCCACAAATTAAAGGAAGTCCTGGCCATTTCCCAGCGGGTCACCATCCTGCGGCAGGGGTGTGTTGCCGGCAACCTGGTGACCAGGGAGACCAACGAAAGGGAGCTGGCCAGTTTAATGGTAGGCAAAGAGGTTTCCTTTCAGGCTTTTCCCAGGGAAGAGGTAAAAGGCGCCACCAGGGAAGTGTTAAGGGTTGACCGCCTCAGTGTTTACGATAGCTTCGGGGTTAAAAAAGTCAAGGAAGTAAGCTTCGGGGTAAAATCCGGGGAGATAGTTACTATCGCCGGTGTCGAAGGCAACGGCCAGACAGAACTGGCGGAAGCCCTGGCTGGCCTGGGCGAGGTGGCCGGGGGCAGGATCTTTGTTAACGACGAGGAAATTACCAGCCTGCAGGCTGTTAAACGCCGGGAAAGGTCGCTTATATTCCCGAGGACAGGATAAAGACCGGCCTCAATATAGAGGGAACAATCCACGATAATCTAATTGCCGGCATCCACAGGCGGGGCACTATTGGGGGCAAGGCTTTGATAGATTACCGCAAGTCTACACCGCGGGTCCAGGGCTTGATCGCCAGGTTTTCTATTAAAGTTAATAGCCCTTTCCAGTTAGCCCGCCACCTCTCTGGTGGCAACCAGCAAAAGGTCGTTGTGGCCAGGGAGTTTAACCTGGACAACCCCGTGCTGGTAGTATCCCAGCCATCGCGGGGTGTGGATATTGCTTCTACCCGGTTTATCCACGAGCAACTAATGGCCCTGCGCAATGCTGGTAAGGGCATCTTGCTTATTTCCACTGATTTAGATGAAGTGTTTGCCTTGAGCGACCGGATCCTGGTCCTCTTTGAAGGCCGCATAACGGGCGAATTCACCCCCCATGACATTACGCGGGAGGAAATCGGGCTCTATATGACCGGCGCCAAGCACCAGGTGGCCGATGACGGGAAAGCTGGTGGTTGCTATAATAGCTAAACTATACAGGCTTTACGGGGTTTTTACCTCCATCTTAGCCATTTTAGGGGCCCTGCTGATCGGCGTTTTTATCATCCTGGCCAACGGGGACAGCCCCCTGGTGGCCTATCTCGCCATGTATACCGGCTCCTTCGGCGACTTATACCACCTGGCCTCAACCCTGGCCAATGCTACCCCCCTCATTTTTACCGGGTTATCGGTGGCGGTGGCCTTTAAGGCGGGCGTCTTTAATATCGGCTCCGAGGGGCAGCTCTACATGGGCGGTATAGCCGCGGCCGTCCTGGGCATTTATATCACCGGCCTGCCCTCCGCCGTGCATATCCCCCTGGCTTTACTGGGGGGCTTTCTCCTGGGCGGTTTGTTCGGGGTGTTCCCGGCCATCCTGAAGGTTAAAACAGGCGCCGATGAGGTAGTAACCACCATCATGGCCAATTATGTAGCCATTCTCTTTACGTCCTACCTGGTTAATTACCCCCTAAAACCCGCCAGCGCCCCCATGGGCATGACCAGGGACATCATGGCGAGCGCCAAGCTACCATTGCTCTATTCCCTCTCCAGGCTGAACCTGGGGTTTGTCCTGGCCCTCATCACTATAGTCCTGATCTGGGTATTTTTTAAGTACAGCGTACGCGGTTATGAGTGCCGGATGATGGGGCAGAACATCAACTTTGCCCGTTATGCCGGCTTACGGGTCAACAACAATATTATCCTGGCCATGTTAATTAGCGGCGGGCTGGCGGGCCTGGCCGGGGCCGTCCAGGTTTTAGGGGTCCAGTACCGTTTTGTCCAGGACTTCTCTCCGGGTTATGGCTTTGACGGTATTACCGTATCCCTTATGGCCGGGAATAACCCCTTTGGTATCCTGCCGGCGGCCATCCTCTTCGGGGCCATGAGGGCGGGTGGCCTGGCCATGGAACTGGCGACTAAGATACCGTCCGAGCTAAGCAGTGTCCTGCAGGCCCTGATCATTCTCTTCGTGACCGCCAGGGGCTCCATAGCCAGTTATTTCGAAAACAAGCTGGCCAGTAACGAGCAGAAAAAACAGGGGGCAATCCCTAACCTGGAATTGAAAGGGGGCCAGTAGGACCATGCCCATTGTGGAGGTAATCTTTTCTATCGAAGTGCTGGTAGCCGGGATCCGTATGACTACGCCCCTGCTTTTAGCCAGCCTCGGGGGCCTGTTAGCCAGCCAGTGCGGTGTCTTTAACATCGGCCTGGAGGGGCTAATGCTGGTGGGGAGCTTCAGCGCCATAGTCTTCGACTATTTATTCAATAGCTGGGTGCTGGGGGTTTTAGGGGGCATCCTCTTTAGCAGCCTGCTGGCCCTAGTTTTTGCCTTCTTTGTCGTGGACCTCAGGGCGGACGAGATCGTGGCCGGGGTGGCCATTAACGTCCTGGGCCTGGGCGCTACGACCTACCTGCTGCGGACCCTCTTTGGCGTGAAAGGCGCCTTCAGTTCTCCCCGCATCCAGGGCATACCGGTGCTCAATATACCCGGTATCGACAGGCTGCCGGTTATCGGCGCCCTTTTGAGCGGGGACTCCGTCTTAGTTTACTTCAGCTGGCTGCTGGTAGTGGCCCTGGCGATCTTCCTCTACCGTACCCCCCTGGGCCTTTATATCCGCGCTGCCGGGCAGAACAAGGAGGCTCTGGCCGCCGCTGGCATCAGCGTCCGGCGGGTAAGGTATATCAGCCTGGTCTTAAATGGCGCTTTGTGCGGCCTGGGGGGAGCCTATCTGTCCATAGGTTACCTGTCGCAGTTTGTGGAGAATATGACGGCCGGGCGGGGCTTTATCGCCATCGCCGCGGTGGTCTTTGGCGAAGGCGACCCCTTCCGGGTCTTCATCGCCTCCTTGCTCTTCGGCCTGGTGGACAGCCTGTCTATCCGCTTCCAGAGCCTCAATATCCCTTCCTACTTCGCTTTAATGCTTCCCTATATCATCACAACGATCGTACTGGCTATGACCACCTACAGGAAGATGAAAGGGAAGAGGAGAGTTCAAAGTGCGGATTCTTATTAAAAACGGCCTGTTAATCACCGATGCTGATAGTCCCCCGCGCGAAAGCGACCTGCTGGTAGCAGAGGGCAAAATTGCAGCGCTAGCCGGAAACCTGGAAGCGGCCAGGGCGGATAAAATTATTGACGCCAGGGGTAAAGTGATCGTCCCCGGCTTCGTTCAGACCCATGTCCATTTATGCCAGGCCCTCTTCCGGGGTTCGGCCGACGATTTAACCCTGCTCACCTGGCTTAAGGAGCGGATATGGCCCCTGGAAGCCCTGCACAGCGAGGAAAGCACTTACTATTCCGCCCTGCTGGGCGGGTTGGAACTCCTCAAATCGGGGACAACCTGTGTCGGCGTCATGGAATCGGTAAGGCATACAGAAGCTACGGCCCGCGCCCTCCAGGAGCTGGGTATCCGGGCCGTCTTTGGCAAAGCGATGATGGACTTTGGGGATACGCCGGGGCAGCTGGGCGCCCTGCCCGGGGCCTTTCAAGAGACAACAGAAGAGACCTTGCGGGCATCTCTAAAACTACTGCAGAAATGGCACGGTGCCGCCGGCGGGCGCCTCCATTACGCCTTTTGCCCGCGGGGGATCCTGACGACCTCGGAGAAGCTGTTGCACGAACTAAAGGGAATATCCGACCGGGAAGGGGTGCTTATTCATACCCACGCCTGCGAGAACCGGGAGGAAAGCGCCCTGGTGGAGGCCAGGCGGGGCTTAAGGGAGATTAAGTACCTGCACCGGCTGGGCCTGACCGGGCCGCGGCTGCTCTTAGCCCACTGCGTGTGGGTGGATGAGGAAGACATGGCGATCCTGGGCCGGACCTCCACCAGGGTAGCCCACTGCCCCAGCGCCAACCTGAAGCTGGGCTCCGGCATTGCCCCGACCCATAAAATGCTGCAAAAGGGAATTACCCTTTCCCTTGGTGCCGACGGCGCCCCTTGCAATAACAGCCTTAATATCTTCCAGGAGATGCGCCTGGCGGCCCTTTTGCCCAAGGGTGTCACCCAGGATGCTGCCGTGATGCCGGCGCGGGAGGTCTTCCGTATGGCTACCCTGGGGGGTGCCCGGGCCCTGGGGCGCGAAGAGGAATGTGGCAGTATTGCCGTGGGCAAAAAAGCCGACCTGGTGTTCCTGAACTTGAAGAGCGAAAGGGTCGTCCCCAGCCCCGACCCCGTCGCGGCCATCGTCTATGCTGCCGGCCGGGACGCGGTAAGGGACGTCATGGTTGATGGCCGCTTCCTGGTCCGGGAAGGCCGGTTTTTACTCGGCGCTGAAGACCAGATCCTCACCCAGGCCCAAAGGGCCCTCAACAATATATTGATAACATTTGCAGGGAGGTAAATGTTATGCTTGCACGCCACTGGAACAAGGAGTTAAGGATGAGCAGGCTTTTCGACCGGGAAAGCGGGCGCACGGTGATGGTGGCCCTGGACCACGGCCAGGGCGGCGTCCAGCCTGGCCTGGCCAACCCGGATAAATTATTACAAACAATTATTAACGCCGGGCCGGACGCCATCCTGCTGAGCGCCGGCATGGCCCGGACCTTCAACCACCTGTTTGCCGGTAAGGGCGCCCCCGCCCTGGTGATCTCCAGCGATTTTGTCATCGCCTCGACGATACCGAAAGAAGACGCCGGCATGGAGGAGCAGCGCCAGACCCTTTCCGTCCAGGAAGCGGTGCGCCTGGGGGCCGACGCCATTAAAGCCCTGCTGGTCTTTGGCCGCAATGATGTTAAGCTGCAGGCCTGGAACATGGCATACATCGCCAGGTTGGCGGAGGAATGTGACCGCTGGAATATGCCCCTGATTGTCGAGCCCACTGTCTGGGGGCAGAGGATCACGCCGGAAAAGGGCCGGGATATCCAGCTCAACGCCGATATGTGCCGGATCGCGGCGGAGTTAGGGGCCGATATGGTCAAGACCCAGTATGTCGGTACCCCGGAGAGCTTCCGGACTGTAATCGCGGGCTGCCCGGTACCCATTGCCATCCTTGGTGGGAGCAAACAACCGCCGGCGGAGGTCGCGGCCATGGTGTTAGACGGCATCGAGGCGGGAGCCTGCGGCGTTGTTTTCGGCCGTAACGTCTGGCAGCACCAGGAACCCGGCCGGATGATCGCGGCCCTGAAACACTTAACCTACCGGGGCGATAAGGAACAATTCCTTACCCTGGCAGCGAACTAAAACAGGCCTGGAAAGGGAGTAGTAATAAAAGTGGCCGGTTATTTAGCAGCCTTACTTTATAAGCCTGAGGAAATAAGGATCGAAGAGCTGGAGCTACCAGCAGTTAACCCGGAAGAGGTCCTGGTCCGGTTGGAAAAGGCCACCCTCTGCCCGACGGACATCAAAAAATACCGCGGCGAAAAAGCTGAGGTGGCCGAAGGGTTAGAGCGCTACGGGCCCTATATACTGGGCCACGAGGGGGCCGGGAGGGTAGTCCAGATTGGCCCCGGCGTTAATGACTTTGCGGTGGGCGATAAGGTGGCTATTCAACCTATTATTTCCTGTGGCCAGTGTGTTTACTGCCGCGGGGGCGAACCCAACCTCTGCCTGGCTATGGCCGGTGTGGGCGCCGCAGCGGGGCCCTTTGCTAGTTGCCAGTTGAACTTTATCAATAAGGGTATCGGGGGGTGTTTTGCCCAGTACCTGAAGGTACCCGCAGCCTGCTTAATCAAGTTGCCGGCGGATATGGACCTGGCCGCCGGCAGCCTGGTGGAGCCCCTGGCGGATGTCGTCCATAGCGTTGAAGCTGCCGCCGTCGATGAACGCGATGTGGTCGTAATTTTTGGTCTGGGGCCCATGGGGCTTTTCCATGTAGCTGTTACTAAATACTACAGGGCGGCGCGGATAATAGGTATTGATCTGGATGAGGGCCGCCTGCAGGTAGCCGGGCGATTGGGGGCCGATTTACTGGTTAACCCCGGGAATGAGGACCCTGTAGCCAGGGTCAAAGAAATTACGGGTGGTATCGGCGCCCATAAAATCTTTATTACCTCCGGCGGCCAGGCCCAGGCTACCTGCACCGACCAGGCCCTGACTATGGCCGCCAAGAAAGGCGTAGTTAACCTCTTTGCCTCTGCTGCCAGCGGGGTCCAATCCCTGACCATAGATCTCAACCGGATCCACTACAACATGCTAAACCTGAAGGGTACAGTGGGCTTCGGCCTGCAACACGCCGCCAGAGCCGTCGAGTTACTGGCCGGCGGCGCTTTCGACTACAGGCTGATCCGCAACTATGAGTTGCCCCTAACGGAATTGGCCCGGGGAATGGAGCTCTACGGCAAGGGTGACTACTTGAAAATCGGTATTGATCTTAACTGTTAAGGGGGAGGCACTGGCAGGTGCAGGTTGTTTTGGGGGCTGACGTCGGGACCCACGGGGTAAGAATAGTAGCCCTGAATACCAAAAACCAGATTGCGGCATCTGGTTCCAGGGATTACCAGCGTCGTCAAAGCCACGGCCGGCAGGAGCAGGAGGCTGGTGACTGGTGGCAGGCCTTTCTGTTGGCCTTAAAGGATACCCTGGCCCAGCTGCCGCCAGGTGCAGAGTTGCTGGGATTGGGGGTGACCCACCAGCGGGGGACTGTGGTCCCGGTCGACGGCCAGGGTACACCGGTGCGGCTGGCTCTGTGCGACAGTGACGAGCGGAGCGCCGCTGTCCTTGATGAGATAAAGGAAGTGTGCGGCGCGCAAAGGTACTATAATACTACCGGCTGCCCGGTGGTCCCCTTTAATGGCCTGACCAAGATCCTGTGGTGTAAAAAGAACGAACCTGAAGTCTTTGCCCGTGCCCGGTACTGGCTCTCCCCCCAGGACTACATCCTGACTAAGTTGGGGGGCAGGCCTGCCGGTTCCCAGGGCTCGGCCCTGCGGAACGGGGTCCTGGATATCCGGCACTGGTCCCTGGCCGCCGATCTGTTAAAGGAGCTGGGCTTAAGCGAAAGACTTTTCCCGCCCCTCGTTCCTACAGGCAGGGAGGCCGGCCGGGTGAGCCGGGAGGCGGCCCGGGCGGCCTCCCTGCCGGCGGGCCTGCCTTTGATTGCTGTACCCGGTGACCAGCCCTGCGCCGTTATTGCCAGCGGTGCCCTGGCCCGGGATTCCTTAGCCATTAACCTGGGCAGCAGCTTTGTCGTGAGCAAGATCCTGACCCACCCTACCTTTGACCCCCAATGCTTAGCCACCCTGGAGATTGTAACCGGAGACCTCTATGCCCTGGAATTTGGTACCGGGGCCGGGGGCTTGTTTATCGATTGGTTTATGAAACTGACCCATAAAGGCCTGTTGCCCCGGGAAAAGGAAGTGTGGCAGGAATTTGATCAAATCGCCGGCACTATAGCCCCCGGAGCCGAGGGTCTGCGGGTCGTACCCTTATTATGGCACGCCCTTCTACCCGGAGCCTGCAACGGCATTTATAATATCAAGGAATGGCACGGCCAGGGCCACCTTTTCCGGGCGGTACTGGAAGGTCTGGCCATGGAAGCGCGCCTGGCCGTGGACAGGCTGGAGGATATCAGCGGGGTGAAGGCGGCTGCTATCAGGGTGTTTGGCGGGGGCAGCCAGCTGGAGACCCTGCTGGTCATACTGGCGGCTGCGACCAATACCAGGGTCGTTACTACCAGCTGCCACCAGATGAGCGCCCTGGGGGCTGCTTTAGTGACGGCCACCTCCCTGGGGGTTTATCCAGGGCTGGCGGAGGCGGTTCAGGTTTTTGTGCGGGAGGAAAAACCCTTTATCCCCCGGCCCCCGGAGGTGGATTTTTACCGCGGCTTTTATAACCTGTATCGCGAAGAACGGGAGAGGTACGGGGGTGGTGCCCGGTGCGGATAGAGGTTGATGTCCTGACCTGCCTGCCCGGGGGTCTCCAGGCAGGGTTGAAGACCCTGAGCCTGCCTGCAGGCTCTACTCTGGCTGATCTGGTGCGGGCGGTGGGAATTAAGGAAGAATACTGCCAGTATATCAAGGTCCTCAGGGCTGGCTGCGATGTGGCTCCGCCCTGGGAGGGGTATAACCTGCGGGATGGCGAAGCATTTGCCATCTATATGATGCTCAATGGGGGCTAGAGAGATGCACATAGCCAGGGTAGACTTAATTAACCAGAGTATAATGGATGAGGAGATTTCCCCGGAGATAATCAAGGCCTATCTCGGCGGGCGCGGGCTGGGGAGCTGGTATATCTGGCACAGCTTCCGCCAGGACCCTGCCGCCTTTTCCCGGCAGGACCCCCTGATTTTTCTCAACAGCCCGTTGACGGGGACGGGGGCGCCCGGGGCGGTGAAATTGACAGCCGTGGCCAGGTCACCTTTGACCGGGGCGATAGGCATGAGCTTTTGCGGCGGCCAGGCCGCCCGGGTGTTACGCCAGACCGGTTATGACGGTTTTATTATCACCGGAAAAGCCCCGCGTCCCCTCTACCTGGTCATTGAGGACGGCGCGATAAGTTTCCGGGAGGCCAGCAGCTACCGGGGCTGGCTTACCGGCCAGGTTGAAAGCCGTCTCCAGGAAGAGTACCCCGGCCAGGAAGTGGCGGTACTAAGTATCGGCCCGGCCGGTGAGAACGGTGTCAAGTACGCCAGCATAATGCACGCCGGCCATGCCTTCGGGCGCGGCGGCCTGGGCGCCGTAATGGGGGCGAAAAACCTCAAGGCCATCGCCCTGGTATCCAACCGGGGTAAAAAGCCTGCCCTGGCGCCGGGGTTTAACGCTGCCGTGCGCGAACTGAACCGTAAAATAGCTCGTTCCCCGCGCCTGCAGATGTTCGGGGTCAACGGTACTGCCGGCAATGTCAAAGTCGTCAACGAGCGGGGCCTGCATCCCGCCTATTATTACCAGCATACCCAGTTTGACAAGCTGAAGGACCTGGCCGGCATCTGGTTTGCCCCTTATATAGTCAAACGGGAAGGGTGTTTTGCCTGCCCTATCCGCTGTCGCAAGCTGGTCGCCCTGGAAGCGCAGCAGGAACCCTGGAGCGGGCCGGAATACGAGACCCTCTGGAGCTTCGGAGCTAACTGCGGCAACGCCAACGTCAAAAGCATCCTCGAGGCCAATTACTGGTGCAACGAATACGGCCTGGATACGATCTCCACCGGCAACTGCATCGGCTTTTTAATGGCGTGCCGCCAGCGGTGGTTTATTGATGCAGGCCCGGCTTTCGGCGACGTGGAGAGTTTTGCCGGCCTGATCAGGAGCATCGCTTATAAAGAAGGCCTGGGGGCCCTGGTAGCAGACGGAGTGCGGCCAGCGGCCCGGAAACTCGGCTGCGAGGGCCTGGCCATGCAGGTAAAAGGGATGGAGTTGAGCGGCTACGACCCCCGGGGAGCGAAAGGCATGGGCCTGGGGTACGCCACGTCGCCCCGGGGAGCCTGCCATGAACGCGGGTTTATCCCCCAGGAGGTTTTTGGCAGCCCGCCACCCCTGGACAGGTACTCCCCCGAGAAAGCCGAACTGGTAATCAGGAGGCAAAACGAGGTCGCGGTGCTGGACTCGCTGGGGATCTGCGTCTTCAGCAGCGGGCCGGACGGCTTTGATCTGGAAACTGCCGCCGGGATGCTGTCGTTAGCTACGGGGATGGATTTTTCGGCGGCAGACCTCTACCGCTGCGGCGAGCGGATCTGCAACGTAGAGCGCCTGTTTAACTGCGCCCACGGTTTTACCAGCCAGGAGGACACATTGCCCGCACGCTTTTTAAGGGAACCGGATGCTGCCGGCCCCAGCGCAGGGCAGGTAGTTGAGCTGGAATATATGCTGGCCCGGTATTATAAGCTGCGCGGCTGGAATGAAGATGGCATACCCTCGGCGGCAACCTTGAAAAGACTGGCTTTAGAAGGGTAGGTGGCAAGATGGAGGAGCAGTCCTTACGCTCGTTTTTACAGGCCATCCCGGAAGGGGATATCCTGCGCTTAAAGCAGGCCAACGAGGATTATTTGTTGACTGCCTTAGTGATGGAGCTGGACAAGAGGCAGAACTACCCGGTGGTCTGGTTGGAAGACCCGGCCCGGAGACTTACGGTAGTGGGCAACCTCTTTGCCTCCCGCCAGCGCCTGGCGGCAGCCGTCGGCGGTACGGGCGACTTTCCAACGCGGGTCCTGGCGGCCCTGGCCCGGGTCATTAAACCGCTCCCGGTGGACCGGGCCCCGGTGCAGGAAAGGGTGAGGCAGGGGGTAGAAGTAGACCTCAACCTTTTACCCCTGGTGCGCCACTTTGAGCAGGACGCCGGGCGATATATCTCCTCGGGGATTGTAGTCGCCCGGGACCCCAGGACGGGAAGATATAACCTGAGCTTTCACCGGCTGCAGCTCAAAGGTAGAGACCGGATGGGCATCAGCCTCCATTCCCGGGGCCACCTCTGGCAATACTTCAACCACGCCGAGGCCGCCGGTAGAGATCTGGAGATAGCGGTAATTATCGGCGCCCACCCGGCCCTTTACCTGGCGGCGGCTACTAAAATCCCGGATAGCGTTGACGATTATGAGGTAGCCGGCTCTTTGCTGGGCAGCCCGGTAAGACTGGTGCGGGGGGTAGCTACCGGCCTGGAGGTACCGGCCGAAGCAGAGTATATCCTGGAAGGCAAAATACTGGCCGGGGTAAGGGAGCCGGAAGGGCCCTTTGGCGAATACACGGGTTACGCCACCTCGCGCTCCACCAATAATATTTTTGCCGTGACGGCCATAACCAGCCGCCAGGAGCCTGTTTTTTTAGAGCTTATCCCCGGGTTTTCTACGGAACACATCCTTTTAAGCCAGGCTACCAAGGAAGTCTCCTTATTGCAGAAACTGAAGGAGCAGATTCCCGGCGTCAGGGCCTTAAACCTGCCTAAGAACGGCTGCCATTTTCACGCTTATCTATCCCTGGAGCAGGCTGCCCGGGGCCAGGCCCGCCAGGCTTTGATGCTCCTTTTCGGCTTGGACCCCTACATCAAACTGGCCGTAGCCGTTGATGCGGATATAGATGTATATAACGAAGAAGAGGTAATGTGGGCCCTGGCCACCAGGATGCAGGCGGACGAAGACGTCTTTATTGTACCGCGGGTATTTTGCAATAGGCTGGACCCCTCGGCCAGGGACGGTATGGCGGCCAAGCTGGGCATCGACGCCACCCGGTCTCCTGACTGGGAAGTAAAACCCCTTAGCCTGCCCGAGGCGGCGATGGCTAAGGCGAAAAGCATACTACTCTAAAACCAACATGGTAAAAGTGTTCCTCCTGAAAAGTACCGGAAGGCCGGTGCTTTTCGATTTTTAGATGGTGGAGTTTCAACTCGCGTCAATAGACATTTGTCCGAACAACATTACAATAGAAAAAAATTTCTGCAACCAGCAGGATTTTGCGAATTGGCATAGAAATAAAACACAGACGAAAGTAGATAGTCGACTAGATACAGAGGAGAGTGAACTCATGATTATGATAGATAAGGAACCTGCTGATAACGCTGCTCCTGATTACACTTTCTTTACCCTGCAGAATGACATCTACAGCTACCTGCGCAAGAAGATATTAGCGGGCGCCTTAAAACCCGGCGAGAGAATCGTGGAAACAGAAGTGGCCAGTAATTTAGGGATAAGCAAAAGCCCTGTGAGAGAGGCCATGCGTAAACTGGAGGCAGACGGACTAGTTATAATTAAACCCCGCGTGGGTGGGTTTGTCGTCAGCCTGGGCGAAGAAGACATCAAGGATATCTATGAGGTAAGGCAGGCCGTCGAGGGCTTTGCGGTCAGGCTCCTGGCGAGGAAAGGTGAGCAGAAGGAACGGATAGTTAGGGACCTGAACGAAATCCTGGCTCAATATGAACAGGCGGTCAAGGCCGGCGATTTCTCCCAGTGTAATCGCATCGATACGGATTTACACCTGTACCTGGTGAAGACCTCGGACAACAGCCGCCTCATCAAGATGGCTTTAACCATTTACGATCAGGCCTATTTACTAAAAAATATGGCTTCAGATATACCAGGGCGCAAAAGGCAATCCCTGCGTGAACACAGGGAGATTGTACGTGCCATTGAAACTGAAGACTACGTTGCCGCCCAGGAGGCCCTGATCAACCACCTGGAAGGGTTAAAAGAGAATGTCCTCAAGAAATACAGGGAGGCAAATAACGCTTTTAGAAAGGGGGGCCAATAACTTTTCGCAGTAGCCGATGAGTTTTATCAATCTATCAAGGGGGATCCAACAATGCCACTGGAATTGACACTGGGCATCATAGGTTTTGGGGAAGTAGGCTCCGGTTTTGCCAGGGGCTTAAAGGAATCAGGTTTGTCAGACATAATTGCCTATGATAAGTTCTGGAACACGGAACCCTATGGACTACTGATCCAGCGACGGGCAGAGGAATATGGATGTGAACTGGTGGCGGGGATGGGTGAACTTATCCATCGCAGCAAGGTCATCATCGCTGCTGTGGCCACATCGGTAGCCAGGGAGGTAGCCCTGGCGGCGGCGGAGTTTTTGCAAGAAGGGCAGGTTTACATCGACGTAAGTTCTTCAGCCCCGGCTCTAAAACGTGAAATAAACGATATTATAACGGCCACGGGCGGTAAATTTGTTGATGTAGCCATTGTCGGCCCCCTGCCCGTTTTTGGCCACCGGGTGCCTATGCTGGCCTGCGGTGATGGTGCCGGAATCTTCCAACAGATGCTTGTTCCCTACGGAATGGACATCACCGTACTGGGAACCACTCCGGGCCAGGCTTCAGCTATCAAGATGTTCCGGAGCATCTTCATGAAGGGTATCGAAGCCCTGTTCCTGGAAATGCTCCTGGCGGCCCGCAGGTATAATGCCGACGAGCAGGTTTTAGCCTCGATTGCCGAAACCCTGGAGAAGACGCCTTTTGTAGCTTCGGCTAACCGGTACGTCACCGGCGACGCCATCCACGCCGCCCGCCGGGTACATGAAATGGTAGGGGTAATAGCCACCCTCCGGGAAATGGGGATCGAGCCGATTATGGCCGAAGCGACCAGGGCCAGGCTGGCCTGGTCCGCCAGCCTGGGGTTAAAGGAATACTTTGGCGGCCAAACACCTGCTTCGTATAAAGAAGTCCTGGCCGCTATTGAGGAACGCTTGGGGAAGGAAAGGTCGGAAAATAGATGACAAACAAGTTTTACCGGCCGTCATCCCTGCAGGAATTCGGCAGTAAGGTTTTACAGGCCGCAGGGGTGCCGCCAGAGGAAGCTGAGTTGGTAAGCCATTCCTTAGTCTGGGCTAATTTGCGGGGTATTGATTCCCATGGTATCTCCCGCTTGCCGGTTTATGTTAACCGGATTCGCAATGGTTTGGTTAACCCTGTGGCGCATTGGCGGCTAATCAAAGAAGCAAAGAACCTGGCCTGGATTGATGCTGAAAACAGCCTGGGTCAGGTAGTCGCCGTAGAAGCAACTAAGATGTGCCTGGTAAAGGCCAGGGAAAGCGGGCTCGGTTTAGTGGCCATTAAAAACACCAATCATTTTGGTGCTGCAGCCTACTACACCAGCATGATGGCCAGGGAGGGTTATATTGGTGTGGCCCTCACTAACGCTCCCCCGGCCATGGCGCCCTGGGGTGGGCGCCGGGCGTTACTGGGTACCAACCCCATTTCCGTTGCCGTCCCAGCGGGCCGGTACGGGATGGTCGTTTTAGATATGGCCACCAGTACCGTAGCCAGGGGGAAAATCCGCCTGGCGGCAGCGGCAGGAAAACCAATTCCTCCGGATTGGGCCGTTGATAGCCAGGGCCAGATAACGACTGATCCCAGGGAGGCACTGCAAGGGTCGCTATTCCCCCTGGGGGGGCCTAAAGGTTACGGCCTGGCTTTGGTGGTGGATATTCTTTGCGGGGTCCTGGGCGGTGCTGCCTATGCTGACCTGATTACGCCGATGTACCTGGAAAACCCCAGGGGTGGCCTGGAGAAAAAGAACATCGGCAACCTTCTGATGGCCCTGGACACTGGTAGTTTCCTTTCCCGGGAAGAATTTAGCACCCGGATGGAGGACCTCTGTTCCCGCCTGAAAGGGGTTCCCCTGGCGGCAGGGGTAGAAAAAATCTACCTGCCCGGGGAAATGGAAGCGGAAAAAATGCTGGAACGCCAGCAGCAGGGGATACCTTTAAGTGAACCGCTCTTTAACAAGCTATTGGCGACAGCCCGCGAAGTGGGCGCAGACGTTTTAATACAGGGGGTCTAAAAGTGGCAACAGGGGGAACTATCAAAATAATGCAGGGAAATGAGGCGTGCGTTGAGGGGGCCCTGGCGGCAGGTTGTAGATTCTATACTGGCTATCCCATTGAACCGGCCAGCGAGATCGCCGAAGGCATGGCCCGGCAGCTGCCACCCGCAGGGGGAATTTTTGTGCAAATGGAGGATGAGCTGGCCTCCGTAATCGCCTTAGTGGGCGCCTCCTGGGGTGGCTGGAAGGCTATGACGGCTACCAGCGGGCCCGGTTTTTGCCTGATGCAGGACGGTATCGGCCTGGCCGCCATTACGGAAACACCCTGCGTCATCGTTGATGTCCAGCGGGGCGGGCCAGCTTCCGGCCAGTCTACGGCCCCTTCCCAGGGGGATGTTTTTCAGGCCAGGTATGGTGCTAACGGCGACTACAGCCTGATCGCCCTGGCCCCCTCTACCTCCCAGGAGATGTTTGAATTCACTATCAAAGCCTTTAACCTGGCGGAAAGGTATCGTGTACCCGTGATTGTCCTTGCCGATGAGATAGTGGCCCATACGCGGGAAAGGGTTTATATCCCCCCGGCGGATCAGATCGCGGTCGTCAACCGGAAACAGCCTGCTGTGCCGCCGGCAGAGTTTTTGACCTTTAAGCCCGACGCCGATGGCATACCACCCATGCCAGCCTTTAACACAGGCTATAAACTCTGCGTTATATCCCAGGTGCATAATGAGAAGGGTTTCCGGGCCAAAGGTAAAGAAGGGGCCGCCCTTATCCGGCGGCTGACGGATAAAATAGAAAAAAATGCCGGGGCCATTTGTGAAGTTGAGGAGCTTTATACCGAGGACGCCACCACGATAGTAGTATGTTATGGTTCGGTAGCCCGTTGCGCCAGGCGGGCGGTTAAAGATGCCAGGGAACAAGGCTGGAAGGCAGGACTGCTTAAACTGAATACCCTGTGGCCCTTCCCGGCTAAGCAGGTAAAAGCCGTAGCCGCCAGGGCCCAGAGGATTCTGGTGCCGGAGATGAATATCGGCCGTATCGCCCTGGAGGTGGAGCGGGCGAGTGGTGGTGCCTGTGAAGTAATTCCCCTGCCGAAGCTCGACGGCAAGTGCCACATCCCCGCCGAAATCCTGGCCGCCATCAAAGGAGGTTGTCGCTGATGCATAGCCTGGCCCAAAGGGTTTTACGAACGGAACAACTCCCTTTCACCTTCTGTCCCGGCTGCGGTGACGGCATTGTGGTCCAAATGACGGCCCGGGCTATCGATGAGTTGGGCATCCTGGACCGGGTTTGTACCCTGGGCGGTGTCGGTTGCAGTAGCTGGATTGCTACATATTTCAATGTGGATTTTATGAAGGTGCCCCACGGCCGCGCTCTACCGGCGGCCATGGGCCTGAAGCTCACGAATCCCGAGCGTAAAGTGCTCGTCTTTACCGGTGACGGCGACTGTGTAGCCATAGGTGGTAACCACTTTATCCACGCGGCCCACCGTAACATCGACCTGGCGGTTATCATGCTCAACAACCAGATTTACGGTATGACTGGCGGTCAGGTTGCCCCGACTACCCCGGCGGGGGCGATCACCGTTACTTCGCCCTATGGCAAGATAGAACCCCCCTTCGATGCCTGCGAACTCGCCCGGGCCGCCGGTGCGACTTTCATTTCCCGGTGGACGACGGCTCACCCCTGGCAATTGCTCAATGCTATCAAGAAAGCAATCCAGCACCCGGGGTTTGCCTTTGTCGAAGTAGTCAGCCCGTGTCCCGCCCAGTCGGGCCTGTACATTCAAGGCAGCAGTGACCCGGTGCAATTGGTGGAATGGATGCAACAAAACTATATTACCCAGGAGGAGATGGATTTACTTAGCCCGGCCGAAAGGGAAGGCCGGACCCTGGTGGGAGATTTCCTGGCCGCGATTCGGCCCGAGTTTGCCGCCCGGACCCATGAACTTATCGACCGCCTCAAGGAGGAAAAGTAAATGCCTGCTACCAGTATAAACATCGATGCCAACCTTTGTAAGGGGTGCAAACTCTGCCTGTTGTCCTGTAAGGAAGGGGTTTTGACCATGTCCTCCCAAAAGGGCCAGCAGGGCTACTTTATACCGGAGGTAGCTTATCCAGAAAGATGCACCCAATGCCTGCGCTGCGAGTACTTTTGCCCGGATATGGCCATCGAAGTATTAAGCTAAAGGCAAAGGAGAGTCCAAAATGCGCCAGGAATTTGTAGCTGCCGGTTTCGGTAGCCAGGGTATTATCTCAATGGGTATAGTAGTCTGCACCGCCGCCGGTTTATACGACAACAAGATGGTAGCTCAGAACCAATCCAACGGCCCGGTGGCCAGGGGCGGTGCTTGCCGTACGGAGGTTGTTATTAGTGATGCAGAAATAGATTATCCCCGGGCCCTGACACCGGACATCATGATTTTAATGTCCGAACAGGCGCGGGATCGCTACTTGTCGGAAGTAAACCCGGAGCAAGGCCAGGTCCTCATCGACAGCACCTTAGTTGCAGCAATGCCGCCGCAGATAAAAAACGTCTACCGTATCCCGGCTACCGACATAGCAGAAACGAAACTGGGCCAGCGCGCGGCAGCCGGCATGGTCATGCTCGGCGCCATGGCGGCGCTAACTGGCCTGGTAAGCTATCAGGGCCTCCAGGCGGCTGTAAGGGATACAGGGGAAGGGGATGCGACCACTGTTGACCTTAAGGCTTTAGAGGAGGGGTACGCATACGGGAGAACAATGTTAATGGCTCGCGAAGGAGGTGCAATTTTATGACTAGTATCTATCGCGACAAAAATTTTCTTAGCGGTGCAGCGATCTTTATCCTGAGTATTTTCCTTTATAAGGGGAGTGAAGCCATTCCTGCGACAGAGAAGCTTCTTCTGATGCGGGCCAGCTTCTTTCCCCTGGTAATAAGCATCGGCCTGTTCATCTGTGGGGTAACCCTGTTAACCCTGCCCTTTATCAGGAAAAAGGTTGATCTCCTTTCCCTGCCAGGCGGCAAAGATATGCTAGTGTTGCTGATATTTATAGCTTTCATCTATCTGTATATCTATACAATGGAATTTTTAGGCTTTATTTTAGGAACTTTGCTATACTTATTACTGTCAATGTTGCTGCTGTGCGTTAAAAACAAGATCCAGGGATTACTGCTCGCCCTTGGGGTCACAGTAGTAATTTATTTCATCTTCGTCACGTTTTTGAAGGTTCCTTTCCCTGCGGGCCTGTTAGGTTTTTAATAATTTACACTAGTCTGCGAGGTGATTATTGTGCTCGAACATCTGGTAGCGGCTGCCGGGTCTGTATTTAGCCCTCTGGGTTTGTTGTTAATGTTTTTAGGCTCGCTGATCGGCACCATTGTAGGTGCCTTGCCGGGCCTTACTGCGACCATGGCCGTAGCTATCCTGTTGCCAATCACCTTCGGGGTGCCGGTCGATTTAGCCATCATGCTCATGCTGGGGATTTACTGCGGGGCGATGAACGGCGGCACTGTCTCCGCTGTGCTGGTGAATGTACCGGGCACGCCGGCGGCCATTATGACCGGCCTGGATGGCTATGCCATGGCCCAGCGGGGTGAGGGCGGCAAGGCCATCGGCATCGCTGCCATCGGGTCCTTCTACGGCGGTATCTTTAGCAACATCATACTGATTATCTTTGCCCCCATCCTGGCGGCGGTAGCTTTGAAGTTTGCTGCTCCCGAATACTTTGCCCTGGCTTTCTTCGGCCTGGTGAGCATTGCTACCTCGACAACCAAGTCGCCGGTTAAGGGCGCGGTTTCCGTCTTCTTGGGCCTCTTGATCTCCGTTATCGGCCTGGACCCGGTAACAGGGGTGGATCGCTTCAGTTTTGACAACCCTGAGATGATGAGTGGCCTGAATTTTGTTCCCGTGATGATCGGCCTTTATGGCCTGGGGGAGGTCCTGATGCAGGTCCACCAGTCGGAATACGGCCGTAAGATTACCCAGCAAATAAAGGGACTGTTACCTACCTGGCAGGAACTGAAGGGTTTACATGGTATTTTCCTGCGTTCTTCGGTGATCGGTACCATTATCGGGGCTCTGCCCGGCGAGGGGGCTACCATTGCCGCCTTTATGGCCTATACTGACGCCCGGCAGAATTCCAAACACCCGGAGAAGTTTGGCACCGGTGTAATCGAAGGGGTAGCTTCCTGCGAGACCGCCAATAACGCCGTCACCGGGGGGAGCCTGATACCTACTTTGACCTTAGGCATACCAGGGAGTGGCACCATGGCGGTAATGATGGGCGCCTTTATGATGCACAACGTCATCCCGGGACCGATGCTATTTAAGGAACAACCCGAGCTGGTTTATTCCATCTTTATGAGCCTGGCTGTCAATAACGTCTTCATGTTAATTATAGGCCTGGCGGGTGCCCGCGTGTTTGCCCGCATGATCTCCATTCCCATGAATATGCTCCTGCCGATTATTACCGCCCTGTGCATTGTCGGCTCCTTTGCCGTAACGAACACCTACTTTAGCGTTTTAACCATGATAGTCTTTGGCATCCTTGGTTACCTGATGCGTGTCTTTGAGTTTCCAACGGCTCCCATGGTAATCGGCGTGGTCCTGGGGCCGCTGGCGGAAGTCAGCCTGCGCCGCAGCCTGCTTATGAGCCATGGTTCCCTGGCGATTTTCTTTACCCGCCCGGGTTCGTTAGCCATTTTCCTGCTTACAGCTATTTATTTCTCCTGGCCTTTCTTGAAAAGGCTGTTGGCCCGTAAGCCGGATGAGGTTGTGGCCTAGACCTGCTTGGAACGAAGGAGGTGGTAGCGGGAGCTTGTATGGGGGTTGCCAGCGTTTTAGTTTGGAAGGTTAGAAAGTCTAAGAGTAGGAGGGAAAGAGATGTTAAGGATTGGAAAAACAACGAATCTATTACTAGCCTTGATACTGCTTTTGACCGTCGCTGTTACCGGTTGTAGTAGCGGCAAGCAGCAGGGGGCTACCTCGGGACAGGGTGAAAAAAAGGAGCAGGGCAGCGCTGCCGGGGAAAAGTTCCCGACCAAACCCATTAGCTTTATTATTCCCTATGCCGCCGGCGGCGGTTCGGACGTGGCGGCGCGGCTCATTGCCCAGCTCTCCGAAAAGCCCCTGGGCCAGTCGATTGTCCCCACCAATGTTGAAGGCGGGGCCAGCGCCACTGGTTTGACCCAGCTGGCCACGGCTAAAAACGATGGCTATACCATAGCCACCTGCACCTCCACAATTGCCGCCCTGAAGCCCCAGGGGCGTATGCCCTACAGCTCCCAGGACTACGAGCCGGTTATTGGTTACCAGGCTAATACTTATGCTGTAGGCGTCCCTAAGAATAGCCCCTTCAAAACCATCGAGGAGTTCATCGATTACGCCAAAAAGAATCCCGGTAAATTAAATGTTGGCGTGAGCAGCATCGGCAGTAACATCCACCTGTCGGCTGTGGCTTTAGAAATGGAAACCGGCATTAAACTGAATTTTGTCCCCGACCCCGGCGGTGCTGCCAAGGGAATATTGGAACTCGCCGGGGGTAACCTGGACGCGGCCATTGGTGGCCCCAATGAATTTTTCTCGCAGATCCAGGCCGGCAACGTGCGCCTGCTGGCGGTTATGTCGGATAAACGTAACGAAGCTTTTCCCGACGTGCCTACTTTTAAGGAAAAGGGCATTAACCTGGAGTTTATGACCATTCGCTTTATTTTAGCCCCCAAGGGTACCCCGGAGGAGAGGATTAAAATCCTCCACGACGCCTTCAAGAAGGGCATGGAGGACCCGAAGTTTAAGGAGTATATTAAGAGTTCCGGTTCCGATGAGTTTTACCAGGACTATAAGAGTGCCAAGGAATACATGAAGAAACAGGACGATTACTATTACAAGCTGTTAGAGAAAGCCAATCTCTTAAAGAAGAAGTAAAGGTAGAGTTGAGGGAGGGGGTATATCCTGTAACCGGGCCGGGTTGCAGGGATATACCCCTCGCAAATAGTATTTCCAGGGGAGGCTGATGTCTTGCCCAGCAAGCAGGGAGCAACAATGGTCTTGAGCCAGTTCGTCGAAAGTTTAGCCTATTCCCGGATCCCTCTCCGGGTACAGGAGCGGGCCCGGCTCTGCCTCCTTGACTACCTGGGCGCTGCCCTGGTAGGCAGCAGGAGCAGGGAGGCTGGTCTGGCCAGGGCTTTCTTGGCCGGCCTTGGCGGCAACCCCCAGGCGACAATTATCGGAACGGGAATAAAAACCTCTATGCCCCTGGCCGCCTTGGCCAACGGTATAGCGGGGCACGTTTATGAAGTGGACGATGCCCACAGCTATGCCACCGGCCTGCATCCTGGCGCTACCATTATTCCGGCCGTCCTGGCCGCAGGGGAGTATACGGGGAGTACTATGGAAGCCATGCTGACAGCTATGATAGCCGGTTATGAGGTGGCAGGAAGGGTGGGGCGCGTTATTAACCCTTCGCACCGGTACCGGGGTTTTCATTCCACCGGTACGGTAGCCTGCCTGGGGGCCGCGGCGGCGGCAGCCAAAATACTCGGCCTGGGAAGGCAGGGGATCGCCTGGGCCCTGGGCCTGGCCGGGTCTATGGCCGGGGGCCTGTTTGAGTTCCTGCAGGATGGGAGTATGAGCAAACTTCTGCACGCCGGTCACGCCGCAGCCGGCGGCTTAATGGCTGCCTTGCTGGCCGGCCAGGGTTTTACCGGGCCGGTAACTGTTATTGAAGGGAGGGAAGGTTTTTGCCGCGCCTTTGCCGACGAATATGACCTTAATCAGCTTACCGCGGGCCTGGGAGGGCGCTATGAGATCGAAAACGGTTATTTCAAACGCCATGCAGCTTGCGGTCATACCTTTGCGGCTATTGACGCCGCCCTGGAATTACATGAGCTAATCCAGGGCCGGGAAAAGGACATACGGCATATTACCGTAAAAACCTACCGGGCGGCGGCTGTACTGGATAAAAAGAAGCCAGAGACAGTCCGCGAGGCCAAATTCAGCCTGCCCTTTGTAATTGCCCTGGCTTTAATTGAAGGTCATGCTGGCTTTTTTGATTTTGTGCCTTTTAATCTGCAAAACCAGGCGCTGCTCGATTTAGCAGCCAGGGTAGACGTTATTGAGGATGAGACCCTCAATGCCTCTTTTCCCCGGCAG
>JASUSX010000163.1 GCA_030445875.1 Clostridia bacterium | reverse complement strand
AAAGCCTGGTTGACCAGGAGGGCGATTTCCAGCACATCAGCAAAGGTTGCCCCTGCCGCAGGATCGAGATCCATGACAGCGATATCCGGGTATTCCAGGCGGCCAGCGCGGGAGAGCCAGGCATGGATCTCGATGCAGCCCTGGTTGGCCAGCCAGATCAGGGTGGCGGCGTTGTTACCCACGATGTAATTGATGGTCTTATTGCTGTCGGCGTGGTAGATTGGCGCCGTGGCTATCCAGCCCGGAGCGTAGGTCGGGCACTCTTTCTGGTAAAAGGCCTCCCCTGTAATGCCGTCCGGGTAGCGCTTCAGGACCAGGGGGCGGTCCCGCAGGTAAGGCAGGATGACGGGGGCCATGTCGACATAATATTGAATCAGATCCCATTTGGTGAGGCCTTCCGGCCAGAAAACCTTGTCCAGGTTGGTCAATTCAAATTGTGTCTCTTGCCCGCCTTGCTCCCGCGCTAGTATAGCCGGTGGTAGTAGGGGCGATGGGTACGGCCGTTCGGCAGTTGCTGGTGCCGGTGTTCCAGGATCCTCATGTTGCATTCTTCTAAAGCAAACCCCTTTCGCCTCCAGTATTACCTGTAGTCTCCCCCATCCCGGTTAAGGCTCATACCCCTCGCCGCGCCTGCCTGTTTCCCCTGATACTGGGTCACCCCCGGCCGGCGCAACCGCTGCAAATCCCGGGCAGCCTTACCAATCATACCCTTTTCCGGGCATTTTGTTTCCCTCAACGGCAATCCGCTCAGCCGTTAATCGGGCGGCCCTCCAGCAAAAACCCGGCAATGGTATGACAACCATTGCCGGGCTTTCTGTAGAGCCGCTGTTACTGTCTATCTTTCCTCCGCCGGTATAGCCAGGGTGTTTTGTTCCTGCAGGGTGGCCAGGTCGTGGGCCTTGATCATGGCCTGAGACAGGGTGTATAGAGAATTGTCGATGTAGAGGATGCGGTTTACGTTTTTCGGGCTATCGTACCACTGCTGCCCGGCCCTCAAGTAGTCCTGGTCGTCCAGGTGGGTGATCCGGCCGCGCAGGGTAAAGCCCTGCTCCAGGTTAATATTATAAACGTAGGCCCCCTGGAAGGTGAACTCACCGTAAGCCGGCGGGCCGCCGGGCCGCACCGCTGTCTTATTTTTCACTTCCATGACGGTGACGGGGAAGGCCAGCAAGCCCTTCTCCCGGTCAAAAAGCAGGGCCTTGTGGTTACGCAGCAGTTCGGAGTCGGTGCCGCGGTCGCCGATGATCTCCTTGTATTTCTCCACCGGGTGCTGGACATCGCTGACGTCGAAAAGGGCCATCTTCATCCCCTGGTAAAAGGCCATGGTATTCTGTTCGTTACCCTGGAAGTCTTTGACCGGCATCTCGATGGTATCCTTGCCAAAACCGATGATATGGTTCTCGTCATAGGGGTGCAGGTAATCGCTGTAGCCGGGGATCTTCAGGGCGCCCAAAATCTTCGGCTGCTGCGCGTCCTGGAGGTCGATGACAAAAAGGGGGTCAACCTTCTTAAAGGTGACCATGTAGCCGCGGCCGCCCATGAACCGTACGGAATAGATGCGCTCGCCGGGGGCGATGTCTTCCAGCCGGCCTGCCACCTGCAGCCCCGCATCGAGGATGTAGACGTTATTCTTAGCGGTATAGACGTCGTTGCGCCAGACCTCACCCCTGGTGGTGGCCACGCGGAAGTAACCCTGGTACTCGTCCATGGAGAACTGGTTCAGGATCGTTCCCGGAACTTCGCCCCGGGCCAGGTACTTTGTACGTCCCTGTTCCAGGGCAAATTTATACAGAGTAGTTCCGGTATCTCCAGCCGGCCCGGGCCAGATAAAGGGCCGGGCCGGCGGTACCGCCCCGGATGACACCGACGTGTCCGGCTGCAGGCCGGGAGTGGGCTGCGGCAGGGGCCTGACCTCCGCTACCCGGTAATGGGTAACAGCTACATACAGGTTCTCCGGGGAAGCGTAGATGTTTTGCCCGGCGCCCAGATAGGTGGCCACCTGCATTTCCTCCTGCTGGCGATCCAGGTCCAGACCGGCTACCAGCAGGTAATTGGGATCGACAAAGTCGGGGAAGTAGCGGATGTGCTGGTAATCAACGGGTACCCAGCCGGATTCGCGGGCTGAATCGCGGTAAGCCGGCCGCGCCTCCCCCTTCTCGTTCATAATGTGGTAGTAATCCAGGTAGCGATTGGCCACCAGGTACAGGGCAGCGCCGATCTTACGGGAGGAAACGTAATTACCTTCCAGTTCCACTTCCCGGACTTTTTTCAGGTGCGCCCTGTCACCCAGGTCGTAAATAACTGCTTTGACTGTCGTTTCCCGGCGCGGGGGCGGGGGATAGATCTGCGGGGCAGACCCGGCGGGTCCGCTTTGCGGTTTTAAGGACGGCCCGGGCGTTTGCCAGGGAATATACCTATAGGTAGACCCGATGACTACCAGGTATTGCTCGTCGACGTAGAGCTCCTGCGGGGTGAATTCACCTTCCGGAAAGGCCAGGATGCTGGTCACCTGCATCGTCGCCGCCGGGTAGGCCCGCGCCACCACCACCCGCCGGCCGTTGACCTGGTAGATGTACTGGCCGTCGGTTTTGACCAGGTCGGCCTCGTCCACACCGGCTACCTGGACGTTGGTGCGGGAGTAGTCCGCTCCCGGGGCCGCGGCCGGCGCTCGCATCGGCGCGGCCTCCTGGACCGTGTCGGCCGCCATGCCGGATTTCATCGTCATGACATCGGCACCGTAAACGGGGCTCTCCCGCTGCGCCTGCTCCAGCAGGGCCTTCAGGTTGGCGTAGGAACCCACCACCGGCAGTTCCGGCGGCCGGTCCTGACCATCCCCGGACCCACCGGCGCCGCTGGCCCCGAAGGCCGCCCCACTTAAAAGCCGGGTCAGGGCCGGGACCGACCCGGAGGTAACCAGGAGAACCAGGGCCAGGCAAAGGGCCGGCAAGAGGAAGAACAGCAACCTTTTCATCAGCTTCACCGTCCTTACGGATGTTATGGTGGATTTTGCCTGTCTCATTTACTATATAGACGCTAGCTGTCCCCTCCCGGTTCCCGTGCTCGGCAAAATTTATTACCCGCCTCGACGCATTGGTGGTCATTATTATCGCAGCCGGTAAACGGGATGACATGCAGGCGTACAGAGAGGCCGCCAAACGCGTCACCACGTATAGAAAAAGCCCATTAATGAGCTTAACAAACAGGAACAACAACTCTAGTTTAGTCTAGTTTAATAATGAAGGAACCAGTAAAAAAGCCCGGGACGGCCCTTTTGCCTCCCGAGCGGATCGTTAATCTCGTTTAACTTTAGCGGAGGGCGATGACCACCAGGGCCATAGTGAGGAACAAACACCCGGCGATTACCCCCAGATCCAGGGTCCGAAAGGTAGAAGTCCGCAACGACGTGCGAGGGCCGGCGCCGAAGCCGCGGGTTTCCATGGAGATGGCCATGGTCCGCGCCCGCTGAACGGACATCAGCAGGAGGGGCAAGGCCAGGGGGACGATGCCGGTCAGGCGCCGGAAGATATTGCAACTCTCCAGGTCGCAGGCCCGCGCCCGCTGGGCCTGGATGATCAAGTTCAATTCCTCCTGCAGGGTGGGAATAAACCTGAGGGAAGTAACCAGCATCAGGGCATAGACGTAGGGTACCCGCAGTTTCTCGACGAAGGCCACGATCATATCTTTGGGCGGGGTGGTGGCCAGGATTACCGGAATGGTGGAGGTCATGGCCAGCATCCTTAAGGCCAGCATGGTGCAGGCTACGAGACCAACGTCGGTGACCCGGCCAAAACCAGACCCCGGCAGCAGGGTGAAGACGGTGTTGCCCTCATCAATCAAAAAGATCTGGAACAGGATGAAGATGACGGCAAAGATAAGCAACCCCCGGATGGCCGGCAGGATCGTCTTTAAGATCCCCCCCGCCAGGGCGACGACCAGAACGGAGACCCAGAGGCCCAGGAGGGGCAGGGGTTGCTGGAAGGCAAAGGCCACGGTGATGACGGCCAGGGACCAGGCGACCTTGGTCAGGGGATTGAGCTCATGCAGGAAGGACCTGGCGGGCATCCTTCTCCCCCCTTAAAGCATCAATAATGGCCGCATATAATTCCTCCACCGTCATCACCGGTGGCAGGAGTCCTGCTTTCTGATAAGTCCGGGCTAATTGCACGGCCTGGGGGGGCAGCAGGCCGGTGGCCGCCAGGATGTCCTCCCGGGCGAAGACAGCGGCCAGGGGGCCGTCCAGGAGCAACTCGCCCCCGCCCAGGACCAGGGCGCGGTCGGCGAAGCGGGCCACCATCTCCATGTCGTGGCTGACACAAAGTATGGTGTGACCCTGGTGGTGTAATTTTTGGATAATGGTCATAATTTCCAGGGCTTCGCGGTAGTCCTGGCCGGTGGTGGGTTCGTCCAGGACCAGGACCGGCGGTTCCATGGCCAGGATGGAGGCCAGGGCCACCCGCTGGCGCTGGCCTTTGCTCAGTTGCCGGGGGTTAGCCTCCAGGTAAGGGGTGAGGCCGACGGCAGCGGCCGCCTCTGCCACCTTCTCTGCCAGGGCCCGGGCTTTGAGACCCAGGTTTTGGGGGCCGAAGGCCAGTTCTTCCCGGACGGTGGGGAGGAAGAGCTGGTGGTCCGGGTTCTGGAAGAGGAAACCGACCCGGCGGGCTAGTTCTACCGCCCGCACCCGGGTGGTATCCAGGCCGCCGACCAGGAGGCGGCCGCCGGTGGGTTTAAGGAGACCGCCCAGGAGTTTCAACAGGGTGGTCTTGCCGGCGCCGTTCTCACCGATAAGGGCCACAAATTCCCCCGCTTTGATATGAAAGGATAGCCCCTGCAGGGCGCGGAACCCGTTGGGATAGGTAAACTCGATCTTCTCAGCCCGGATCATATTTTTCCCTCCAAAAAACAGGGTTCGCCAAAGCCAAAAAGGTACCATCGGTTAAGCTGTAACCTAACTTGTTATAGGCTGAAAGGTAGCAGGCTCCGGGCTCCGGTGCTTCTCGGCTA
>JASUSX010000162.1 GCA_030445875.1 Clostridia bacterium | reverse complement strand
TCAGGGCAGATCGTCCGCAGGGAGATCAAGACGGCCGGCGGCGAGGGCGGGCGGCCCTTTATAGAACAAATCCGCGCCATTCTGCTGGAAGATGGCGAACTCCTAACTGATGGCAACACCACCCAGGCCGATTTCTTAAACTTAAGCAAGTTATTTTTTGCATCCGGCGACACGGTGTCCCTGGCCAGGCTGCGGCAGAACTTTGCCTGCGTGCGTAGCTGGCCGGTTCTGGAGAAACCGGGCGTTTTCGAGCAGCTCATCCGCGCCGGGGTGCAGAAGGGTCACTGGTGCCTTTACCGCATGGGCGATGCTGCCAGCACCAGGCCAGAGGAGTTTTACGATCAGGAGCATGAGATCCCCATGGGGGTCAATCTGGACGGGGAAGCATACAGCCTCGTTACTCCTCAAGGGGCGAAACAACGCGGCTGGGCCGAAACCAGGATTGACCCGGACCGGGTGCGGGACGATGTGATGTACGAGGTCACCCGGCAGGGTGAGGCCGCATTAGAAACGGTGGCCGAGGGTGTGAACGAGAAATACGGCCTTGTCCCTGAACAGGATCTGACCGACGTCGTAGCCGGCCTGGTACGGAACGGGCGCCTTTTCGTCCACCGTGGCAACCCGGGCCAGGAAGAAAAGCCCGACCTGATCCACGGTCCCGCAGCCGCCCTCTATACTCCCCAGCCCGGCGACGTCCTGGTCACCCCGGCCCGGGCGGCCGAGAGGGGATGGGTCACCAGCGTCCCCCGCCAGCTCACCTATGGGGGGAAAGAAGGAACAGCGAAATTTTTGCCCTTGCTGCGCCGCCTGGGCAGTATCTACAATCGGGGGGCTAGGTCTACTATTAAGACCCTGGACCTGTCGGAACTGGAACTCCCGGCGGGCGGTACCCTCCGCCTCCAGCTCGACAATGTTCCACCGGCCTCCATGCAAGCCCTGGGAGAACTATTTGAGGTGCTGGATAGTGTGGTCAGGAAAGGGGCCGGTACTGACGTTTTTCTCGAGATTGCTGACCCCGATGATAACTGCCCCCTGATCCAGGAATTAAAGCAAAAATAAGGCGAGGCATCCTGCATGGCCAATCATAAGTCAGCCCTGGAAATAGACCTGGAACGGGACCCACAGCAGCGGCTAAAACCCCTGCTACCCGGGGCCCCCTGGGTATTACGTATCACCGCCTACAAAGACAGGCCGGTTCCTGTTTTGGTAGTTAAAGAACGGGTAGCGCTCAGGGAGGAAGGGGAAGAGGAAGGTAAGGTTACGGTCAAAAAGATCCTCAAGGACCGCGGTTTAATCTACGGCCAGGCCCTGCGCCGTTGCCTGCCGGTAATTCGCGCTATTGTCAGCCATGTCTGCGACCCGGCCGGGATCCCCCTGGAGCTGCAGCGGTTCCTCCCTAACGGCCGCCTGACCCTATATGGCAACCTGCCCCTGGATGAAGAAGCCGGAGCCAAATTGTCGCTCATTTTTAAGCTCCAGGAAGGCATCAAGGATATGGACCGGGTGGAGCTCATCGCCTGGCGGGTGGAACGTTTCAGCCGGGAGGAGGCTGCTTATTGGCTGACCCGGGCCACCCAGTACGGCGGGGCGGCCAGCCGCTGGGCGCGGGCGGGTATGCGCCTTATCCTCGGCGGCCAGCCGGGCGATGGGGCTATTCTGCCGATGCTGGAGCAGCTACGTAGATAGATAAGGGGGCTGGATATTATGCAAGACAACAATAATATCGCGGATCTCCGCCTTATTGAAGCCGGCTTTCCCTGCCACCAGGTCGGCGCCGAAACCCAGCGGGAGCGCGGTGCCAGTTCCGCCCTCCCACCTTTATATTTTCTCCATGTCTGGTGGGCACGGCGGCCGCTAACGCCGAGTCGCGCCGCCATCCTGGCCTCCCTTCTGCCTGCCGGCACCGACCCGGACTGGTTCCTGCGCCAGCTGGGCATCGAAAAGGTGGTGGCCCTAGTCAACGGTGAGCAGTGGACCCTTACTGGCTCACTCTTGGCGAGCGTGGAAAAAGATTCATCTGGTGCTGAGTGGCTACCAGTTGATAAAGCCGTTCTCCATGCTTTGCGAAAGGAAGAGGAGCGTAGGGACAAAAACCGGAAGGTGATTCAAAGTCTATGTCAAGCTGACCCGGCTTTTGTCGGGCACCCGGTCATCACTCGATGGCAAGCAGAATCCCGGCCGTTACCTCAACCCTGGCCACAAGAAGGGGCGTATCTCCCCATCCTGCGCTTGGCAGCAGACCCGGCTCATGTGAACGAGCGGATCGAATTTCGCCAAATAGAATTTATAAAAAAGGTCCTTGGCGATAACTTTAAGTGGGACGATGAAGATCTATATGCTTATAATAGAGCGTTTGTGCATTGTTCATGCCCAATAACCAAAAAATTAACGGTGCTTGATCCGACGGCCGGTGGCGGTTCCATTCCATTTGAAGCCATGCGCTTGGGTTGTACGGTTGTTGCTAACGATTTAAATCCAGTTGCTACAATTATTTTATATGGGACTTTAAAGTACCCAGCTTATTATGGCATCGAGTTAGTAAAGGACATTAAAAAATGGGGCGATAATTTGCTTTATGCCCTGGATGAAAAGATACATCCGTTTTTTCCAAGAATACAACCATTACCTCTAAATGAACGCAGCCTTTTAGAAAGCCATTTAAAAAATTTTTCTGATCTAATCACTGAATATGATAAGGAAGAAATAGTTGACTATATATACGTCCGCCAGGTCACCTGTCCCCACTGCGGCGGCGAGGCGCCATTGCTGAATACCTGCTGGCTGGCCAAAGAAGGGGATAAGTGGGGTGTGCGGGTAATACCCGACGGCCGGCCGAAGGGTGGTAAAGTACGGTTTGAAACTTACCGCATTAAAGGCAACCGGGGGCCTAACGGCGAGGACCCCAATTTCGCCACCGTGAGTAATGGCGTCGGTATTTGTGTCCACTGCCGCCAGGCCATCCCGGCTGAAGAGATCAAGGCCCAGGCGCGGGGGGAATCGCCCCACGGTAAATGGCAGGACCGCCTCTACTGCGTGGTGGCCGTACGCTACCAGCCCAAACTGGATAAGAACGGCCGGCCGCGGCGTTATCAAAGCGGCGCCCGCGCCGGCGAGATTATGACCGAGAAGATCCGCTTCTTCCGGCCGCCTAACGACCGCGACCTGGCGGCCCTGGCTGCGGCCGAACAGCGCCTGCAGGAGTGCTGGCCGGCATGGGAGCGGCAGGGGTTAATTCCCACGGAGGGCATCCCCGCGGGCAATGACATGCGACCGGTTATTTATGGTATGACCCGCTGGTGCGACCTGTTCACCCCGCGCCAGCTCCTGGGGCACCTTACCCTGGTGGCGGAGTTAAACCGCCTCAAGCCTGAAATATTGCAGGAGCTGGGTGAAGAACGCGGCCGCGCCGTGGTCACCTACCTGCAGCTTATGATTGATAAATATGTCGATTATAATAGCAAGCAGACTATGTGGCATGCCTCAAGAGGAGTTATAGGACATACATTTACTAGACATGATTTCTCCCTTAAATGGACCTTCGGCGAGATGGTCTTCACCGGCCCCCATTCCGGCGCGGCCTGGGCCCTGGCCCAGGTCATCGACGCCTATGCAGGGATAGCCGAGCTGGTGGCACCCCTCCATCAAAAGCTCGCCGGGTCGCCGCCGCCGGTGACCATCCGCTGCGGCACGGCGGCGCGCCTGGAGGTGCCCGACCGCTCCGTCGACCTCATCTGCATGGACCCCCCCTACTACAATAACGTCCAGTACGCGGAGCTGTCCGACTACTTCTATGTCTGGCAACGGCGCACCCTCCAGGACCTTTACCCGGAGATCTTCCGCCGCCGGCTGACCAATAAGACCGACGAGGCCGTGGCCAACCCGGCCCGGGACGGTTCGGCCGCCGGGGCAGCACAGGAGTATGAGCGCCTCATGGGCGAAATCTTCGCCGAGGGCCGCCGCGTCCTCAAAGACGAAGGCCTCCTGACCATCATGTTTACCCATAAAACCCAGGCCGCCTGGGAGGCCCTGACGCGTTCCCTGATCGAAAATGGCTGGATTATAACCTCTTCCTTACCCGTGGAATCCGAAGCGGCGGAATCCATTCATCAAAAAGATAATGCTGCCGCCGCCAGCTCCATCTTCCTTACCTGCCGCAAGCGGGCCAGCAAGGACACCCTGCCCGCCATCTGGTCCGGCTTCGGCGGCACCGGGGTGGCCGCCCGCATCCGTGAGGCCGTACGCGAGGGTCTGGAGGAATTCGCTACCTTACGCTTGAACCCCGTCGATGAAATGGTGGCCGGCTACGGGCGGGCGTTACGGGTGCTCTCCGAGCACTGGCCGGTTCTGGACGGCGACGAGCCGGTCAGCCCCATCCGCGCCATGAATGAGGCCAGTGCCGTGGTCGCCCGCTACCAGATCGCCCGCCTGACCGGCGGGTGGCTGCAGGTCGACGACCTTAACCCGGAGGCCGCCATGGCCCTGATTCTTTATGGCATCTTCGGCCTGGCCGAATTTGCCTACGACGAGGCTTTAAACCTTTCCCGCTCCCTCAATATCAGCCTGGAGGCCAGGGCTGGCGGTTACACCATTAACGGCCCCATGATCGGCATCAACGATGCCGGCTGCGGCCGGCAAGCCAGGCGTAGCAATGCCGAAGACACCGGCTGCTATGCTCCCCTGGTGCGTCGCGGCTCCAAACTGCGCCTGGCGCGGCCGGAGGAACGCAGCCGTAAACGCCTGGACAACCCCCAGACCGAGTGGGATATCCTCCACGGCCTGGTCCTGGCCTACCGGGAAGGCGATATACCCGTCGCCCGGGCTTACCTGGCCCGGCACGCGCCGGCGCGGGAACGGGTAGTCCTGGACCTGCTCGCCGTTTGGGCCGGGAAAACAGCCGATGAGAATTTGCGCCGGGAGGGTGAGGCCATCCTCTTCGGCCTCAGGTAAGATGGGCGCAGCGGCCGGAGGGACTTTCTGGGTTATAAGCCCTGTTGAGCGCCGAAGCCTTGCTATTATTG
>JASUSX010000161.1 GCA_030445875.1 Clostridia bacterium | reverse complement strand
AAAGAGACCTCACTCCTTATTAGGTGTTTTTATTCCTGTGAGGTCTCTTTTCTCTTTTTCTCTCCCTTTTCCTGCTGCCTACTGTAATTTTACACTAACGATGTCGGGTTAGGCCTTAAATAACGTCCAGGTTCCTTCTCCTTTTCCAGGCCACCCTGCCGATAAACTGGCTCCATTCCTCTACACCTTCCCCCTTTAAGGCCGAGAGGGGGAAGATCTTCAAGTTGGGGTTGATGGTAAGCAGTTGTTCTATATAAGCCCCCAGGTTAAAATCGCTATAAGGCAACAAGTCTATCTTGGTGATCAGGGCGGCAAAGGCTTTCTGGAAGGCCAGGGGATACTTAGCCGGCTTATCCATGCCCTCGGGAACACTGGCAACTACGATTTTATAATCATCCCCCAGGTCAAATTCTGCCGGGCACACCAGGTTGCCGACGTTTTCTACAAAGATAATGTCCAGATCGTTAAGGGGCAACTGGCGCAGGGCTTCGTTCACCATGGCCGCGTCCAGGTGGCACGCCCCGCGGGTGTTGATCTGCACCGCTTCGACGCCCGTCCCGGCGATCCTCTCGGCGTCACGGGTGGTATAAATATCCCCTTCGATCACCGCCACCCCCAATTTGTCTTTTAAGAGGGGTAGGGTCCTTTCCAGAAGGGTCGTTTTACCCGCTCCCGGCCCGCTGATCAGGTTAACCATAACCACGCCCTTTTCCTCCAGGAGGCGCCTGTTCTCTGCCGCGACCTCTTCATTGGCCTGCAGAAGTTTTTGCGCTAGCACCACTTTGACCATTATTCTTTTTCCCCCTTCATAGACCTTCAAAATACTCCAGGATAACCTCCTGGCCTTTAATAATCCTGACGTCACTGCCACCGCAGGCTGCACAAATAAAGGCCCAACCGTCGGAAGTAAAGGTCTGCTGGCATGAATTGCATTGCAGGAGGGGCTCTACTTCTTCAATCACCAGGCGCGCCCCTTCCAGGGGCGTCCCCCTTTTCGCGGCGTCAAAGCCGAACTCAAGCGCTTGGGGCAGGGCCCCGGAGATCTTCCCTACAGAAAGCTTGATGAGGGTCACTTGACTGACTTCGCTCTGCCAGGCCCGGGCCATGACCGTGTCCAGGATCTCCTGGATCAGGGCCAATTCATGCAATCTTATCACCCCCGGGGTTACAGGTTGATCTTATTGAGACCATATTTATGGGCCAGCCGTACGATAGTCGGCTGGGTTACGCCCAGGGCCGCGGCTGCCTTGCGGGTACTGCCGTAGCGCTTCAGGGCCCAGGCCAGCATGGACTTCTCCACTTTTTCCCTGGCCTCCTTTAAGGAACCGACCGGGGAAAGGTAAAAATCCTTCAGGGGTGTCATATGTTTTTCCTTGATAAAGGCAGGAAGATCCTTGATATCTATCATATCCTCCGGGCTGGTCAGGACCAGCCGCTCGGTAATATTCTCCAGCTCCCGGACATTGCCTGGCCACTCATACTTTACCAGTAACTCCAGGGCTCTGGAACTAATGCTCTTATTAAGATTATACCTTTTATTGTATTTATCCAGGAAATGCATTAATAGGGGAAAAGTATCATCAGGCCGTTGGCGTAAAGGTGGGATATACAGCGGAATAACATTGAGTCGGTAGTAAAGATCCTGGCGAAACTTTCCCTCCTCCACCATGGTTTTTAAGTCCTGATTGGTGGCGGCAATAATCCTTACATCTACATTTAATGGCTGCACACCGCCAACTCGCATAATGGTGCGGTCCTGAAGGACATGCAGGAGTTTGGCCTGCATCTGGAGGGGTAGTTCCCCTATCTCGTCCAGAAACAGGGTGCCCCCCTGGGCTAGCTCAAACATACCGGGTTTACCTTTTTTACGCGCCCCCGTGAACGACCCTTCTTCATAGCCGAATAGTTCGGATTCCATTAACGTTTCCGGTATAGCCCCGCAGTTTACCCTGATAAAGGGGCCCTTCTTACGGGCACTGATGCTGTGAATGAAGCGGGCGACGATATCTTTGCCGACACCGGATTCACCCAAAACCAGGATCGTCGCGTTCGAACCGGCCGTTTGGGCGGCCGTCTCCAATACGTCTTTCATGGCCTGGCTGCGGGCGATAATCCCGCTGCTCTCCAACTGTTGCTGGCGCAGGAGTTTGAGTTCCTCCTGAAAGCGGAGGTTGTTCTCCTGGCTTTTTTCTAATTCCTTCCTGTACTGGTCCAGCTCCGTAATATCGCGGACATTGGATATGATGCGCCAGATGCCCCCATCGGCGCCAAAAACCGGTGTAGCCGTAACCAGGGCCTTCTTGCCGGTCCTGGTTCTATAGATAATGGTCACCGGCTTCCTTTGTTCAATGACATGGATGGCGGCGGAGTCGGTGTAATAACCCTCGGCTACAATTTCATAGACCGTACGGCCAATTACTTCTTCGCGCTTGATCCCTGAGAAGTCCTGCCACGATTTGCTCACCCGCAGGGTAATGCCTCCCCCATCCATAATCCAGATCCCGTCGTGGGAGTGCTCCAGGATGGCCTCGAGTTCCCTTTCCTTTTGCCGGGCTTCCTGGAGCTGTTGCTTGACTTGCTCATGCTCGGTAACGTCTATATAGATACTTAAAGCCCCTTCCAATTTCTGATGATCGTTAAATAAAGGGTAGTACCTGGCGAGAAGGTGCCGGCCATGATAACGCTCCGATACCGGCCCGGCTTCCTCGCCGGTCTCCAGTACCTCAGCCAGGGAGGAAGCGGGTATAACAGCGGACAAGCGCTTACCAATTGCCTTTTCTCCCTCGATGTTAAAAAGCCGTTCGGCAAAGGGGTTGATCCGGACTACCCTGGCCTGGCAATCAATGATCACGATCCCGGCCTGGACTGAAGCAAGAATGGTACTGAGGATAGTTCGGTCTTTCACCCATTCGGCTGCGTTACCGGTCAAATAGCATCCCTCCCACTTTGAGATGCACTCCTAGCATATCCTGGGTAGAATGGCACCGGTGTATAGTTCCAGGCGCCTCGTGCCGCCGATGGCGGTCCTGACAAAAACGTTACCGCTGCCCGGCCGTACCTCACCGATACAGCAGGCCTGCCTGCCCAGGGGATGCTGGTGCAGGGTATCCAATATCCGGTCGCACTCCCCGGCTGCAACAACGGCCAGGAACTTGCCCTCATTGGCCAGGTAAAGGGGGTCGAGGCCCAGCAGGTCGCATATGGATCTTACCCGGGCAGCCACCGGGAGCTTCTCTTCCTCGAGGTAGAAATCACAACCGGCCTGCAGGGCAATCTCTTTCAGGGCCGTAGCCACCCCGCCCCGGGTGGGATCGCGCATAAATTTTACGCCCTTACAATTACTCAACAAGAACCCGATGATGCCCCCGAGCTGGGCGCAGTCGCTCTGGACGTCAAAGCTAAAGCCCTGCCGCCGGCCCATTACGGCCACGCCGTGCTCGCCGATGCTACCGTTGATGACAATCCTGTCGCCGGGCTGAATGTGGTGGTAACCCAGGTCAACCCCCGGGGGGATGACACCTAAACCCGTCGTGTTAATAAAGACGCCGTCCAGGTGGCCCCTTTCCACCACCTTGGTGTCACCGGCCACTACCTGCACCCCGGCCTCCAGGGCAGCGGCGGCCATGGAAGCGGCTATTTGTTCCAACCCCTCTATGGTAAACCCTTCCTCAATCATAAAGGCTGCCGTAAGATACCTGGGCACGGCACCGCTGACGGCCAGGTCGTTTACTGTCCCGTACACGGCGAGCTTGCCGATGTCCCCGCCGGGGAAGAATACAGGGCTGACGACAAAGGAATCCGTCGTTATAGCCAGCCTTCCCTCCAGCTCTGGTAAACAGGCGGCGTCCCCCTCCTGGGCCAGGATGGCGTTGCCCAGGTGGGCGAAAAAGACCTGGTTGATTAATTCCCTGGTCAGGGCCCCACCATCGCCGTGGGATAAGAGAATTACTCTAGCGTCCATCTGGTTTATTGCCCACCTCCGCCCTATGCTCGTAATGGTAATAGGCAGCGCAGGCCCCTTCGGAGGAAACCATACAGGGTCCTACGGGGTGATTGGGGGTACATTGCCTGGCAAACAGGGGGCACCGGGGCGGCGAGATCTTCCCCGCCAGGAGTTCGCCGCAGCGGCAGCCGGGGAAACCACTGCCGGTAAGAGGGGTTACGGGGAAACGGTGAGCGGCGTCAAAGTGCCGGTAGGGAGCGGCTATTTGCAGGCCACTGGCGGGAATTGACCCCAGGCCCCGCCACATGACCTCAACCGGCGTGAAGTATTCCGCCAGGACGGCCCGGGCCCTGGCGTTGCCGTCTTCCGCCACCAGGCGCCGGTAGACGTTAGCCACTGCCGGCTGTCCCGAGATAGCCTGCCGCAGCAGGACCTCCAGGGCTGCCAGGATATCCAGGGGTTCAAAGCCGGTAACGGCAGCGGGGATACCGTAATCTGTGGCGATAAAATCAAAGGGCAGCCGCCCGGCGATGGTACAAACATGTCCGGGCAGTATGAGGCCATCCAGGACCAGTTCCTTATCCTGCAGCAGGGTTCTTAAAACCGGGGGCATTGTCTTATGCAGGCTCAGGACGGAAAAATTTCCTATCCCCTGGCTCGCCGCTTCCTTTATAGCCAGGGCCACGGCGGGGGCGGTGGTCTCAAAACCGACCCCGGCTAAAACCACCTCCCGCTCCGGGTGTTCGCGGGCCAGATTTACCGCCTCCAGGGGGGAATAGATGATGCGCACGTCGGCCCCGGCGGCCCGTTCAACCTCCAGGGAGGAGGCGCTACCGGGAACCCGCACCATATCGCCGAAGGTAGCTATAGTTACTCCGGGCAAACGGGCGATGGCGATGAGCCTGTCGATGTCCGCCTGGCTGGTGACGCATACCGGGCAGCCGGGGCCGCTCTTTAATTCCAGGGCATCCTGCAGCAACCCCCGCAGTCCGCTCCTGGAAACGGCCACGGTATGGGTACCGCAAACCTCCATCAGGACCGGCTTCCGGCCCAGCCTTACAGCCGCCTGAGATCGGAA
>JASUSX010000160.1 GCA_030445875.1 Clostridia bacterium | reverse complement strand
TGGTCCCAGCAATTGCGGGGGGCGTTACAGCTCCTGTTCCTGCCCTTCGCCAGTTTCTTCTTACCCCTTCCTTACACATCGGCCTCCCTGATGAAGGCCTTAAACCGCCAGCCCCAGACCTGGGTAAAAACGCCGCGTACCAAAGAGGCCACGCGCTAGTATGAAATGGCAGGCGGTAGTGCAAAATAGCTAATACTTTGGGATTGGATTGGAGGGAAATATCTATGAAGGTAAGCGTTGACCAGGACCTGTGCATTGCCTGCGGTACCTGCATTGACCTGTGTCCCAGCGTTTTCGACTGGGACGACGAGGGGCTTTCCCATGTCATCGTGGAGGAAGTACCGGAGGAGGCTGAGGACTGCGCGAAGGAATCCATCGAGTCCTGCCCTACGGACGCTATTAAAGAAGAATAGAATTCAACATAAGCCGCATACGGCCAGTTTATAACTTTATAGAAGTAATCGACATGAAAAAGAGGGAGGAACCGCAGGGTACCTCCCTCTTTAATGTCCCTTTTTAGTTGCATCCAGACCTGGGTGGAAATACCGTTGCCCGACTTTACTACATATCAGCTTTAACTGCAGTTTGGCTTTCTGCTTTGTTCTATAATGCACATTTATAGCCGTCAGCTTCTTGATTTTGTAGTTTTTCGATCTTATCATATTCATGCAAGGGGAAATTATTTTAGAGAAAGAATGATGATCAGTGCGGCGGCCGGTAGTACAGCTGGTCCTGGATATCTGGCAGTTCGCAGCCTGCCTGGGCGCCCTCCTCTTTTTCCTGACCGAACACTATCATGGAGTGGTACTGATTGCCTATTTCACCTTGCCAGTCATCTTGACACGAAAGGATATTATCGAGGAGCTCTGCCGGCAGGATGACGCCCGAGATGATGATAAGAATCAGTAGACCACCTGCAACAACCAGTAGATAGTCTCCTTATCCCAACCCATATCCCAGGGGACGCGGGCCCGGTCGGCTGTATGGCTGTTAACCAGGAGGTAACCGGCAGAGTCACGGCCGACTACCACCGACACATGACTGATCTCACCCCCCTCTTCATAGGCGATAATATCCCCCGGGTAGAGGGCATTGACAGCCCCGCAGGGGTATCTGGTTGAAGCTCTGGTGACCTCCGCAAAATCACCCTCCATCAGCTTTACGGCCAGGCCGCTGTCCATCAGGTAATAAACCAGGTCCCCGGCGCGGGCCCAGGCCTGGCTGCCCTCGCCGTTATGGTAATTCCAGGCCCAATCCCGGGGGAGGCCGCCGGCATTTTTATCGCTTAAAACCTGGGAGGCAAAATTGGCGCAGTCACCGCCCAGGCCGGTAAAATCCCGGTAAGACCGGTTATAGTGGCCATCGCCCTTACCCAGGCGGACACCGCTGTAGCGGTCAGCATAGGCCACCGCCGCCTCGCGGTGGTATTTACCCCTGGGTGGTGGCATTTTACTGAGCGACGCGCCACAGGTAGCCGTACCGGGGGAGATTTCCGGTTTCAGGTCGTCGGCCTCAAAGGGGTCCCAGTACCAGTCACGGCTAATCAGCCACTTGCCGCCGCGCTTTACTACTTCCACCCAGTGAATGGTCCGTACCCCCATCTGGTTCACCGTTTTCTCCGGTTCCCCCTGGTGGCGGTAGTTAAGGATTATATGCTGGGATACCGAGGCCCAGCCCCTGTCGCCTTCACAGCCGGCATCAATAATGGCCAGATGCATCTGGCTCCCGGCCACACTTACCTGGCGTTCCTTTAACCACGCCTGGACATACTTGATGCGGCCGATTTCGTGGTTCAAGGCAAAGAGCCCGGAAGTAGTCGTTGTATCATAGTAAGCCTCCAGGGTCTGGTAACCGCCGTTGATCAGGCTCCGAGCCCTGGCGGTAAACACCTGTTGGAGGCGTTCCCTTAAATCACCCTGTTCGCCGTGGGTCGCCAGGGCAAACAGGACCTGCTGGTGCCACAGCGCGGCTATCAAGGCCAGCCCCGGAAGGACCAGCAGCAACCCCAGCTTCAAGAACCGGACCCGTCCGGCTGTGACTAGACCCATCATTCTCCCCCTAAGTTGAAAATCAATATAATGTATATTCACTGCCAGGAAGTAAAAAAACCCTGCCCGCCTGTTTCCAGGCTAGCAGGGGTTTAATATTTCTCTCTGGTGCGGCGAGCGGGACTTGAACCCGCACGGCTGTTGCCATACGCCCCTCAAACGTACGCGTCTGCCTGTTCCGCCATCGCCGCATTAGCAAGGTTATTATAAACCCTGGACATCATCCCTGTCAAGGGTAAGGCAGCCGCCATCCCCCGGGGATTATTGCAATCTTTCCAGCCGGGGGGTGGGGATAATGCCCGGCAGGCGGCCGCGCTTGGCTACCGGCCGGCCGTCGACCTCTTTTAAGTCCATGGTCATATCAATAGGCGCGGCAGCGGAAATATAGCTCCCCACACCAAAGGCATCGGCCCCGGCCTCGATGAGGGTTCTGATACGCTCCGGAGTCAGGCCGCCGGAGACAAATATCCTCACCTGAGAATAACCGGCGGCATCCAGGCGGTAACGGACCTCCCGTACCAGATCCGGGGTAACGCCGCCCCGCTCGCTGGGGGTATCCAGGCGAACCCCGGCCAGAGCCGGCCCCAGGGCTGCCGCTACCCGCAGGGCCTCTTCCGCCTCATCCTTAAAGGTATCAATGAGGATGGTCCGCACGGCATCCGCGGGCATAAGGCGGTCATAAGCCAGGGCTCCCTCGACGGTATCGCCGATAATGAGGAAGATGGCGTGGGGTACTGTCCCCTGGGGCTCCTGGCCGGCCAATTTGGCCGCCAGGATGCAACTGGCGCCGTTGGCACCGCCGACAATAGCCGCCCGTTCCATTACCGGGGCCACTGCCGGGTGGACATGGCGGGCGCCAAAACAAAAGAAGGGATGCTCCCCGGCTGCTTCCCTGATTTCCCGCGCCGCCGTAGCCCAGCCACTGGAGCTGGCCAGCATACCCAGCAGGGTGGTTTCAAAGAGGCCGAATTCGCTATAGGGCCCCTGGATACGCATGACTACCTCTTTGGGGCCAAAAGTAGCCCCTTCCGGTAAGCTCCAGATAGTGACCCCTCTACCTTTAAGCAGGGCCAGTACTTCCTCCACGCCGCAGATAATACCGGCGCGGCGGGGGAAGATCTCCGCCGTAACAGGGGTATCTACCTTACCCAGGGCCTTCAAGATCTCGTAAGTACGGACAAAATATATATCCGTAGTCGCCCCGCTGGCTATCTCCTCATGTTCGGCGGAATAAAAGCGCCGTCCGGGTGCCACCTGGATCTGCCGTACCCTTGCCAGGGAGTCCGTGACCTCCACCATAATATTTCACTCCTCGATCTCTAAGTTCATTTTACCAGAGGTTTCCCTATATTATTCGGCTTCCAGAGCCAAATACCTGCTCGCCCGCACCCGGATATAAAAAACGATAGATGCGGTAATTCTGCAGGACCTGGCGGACAAAGGCCCGCGTTTCCGGGAAAGGGATCTGGCGCAGATTACGGCTGCTGCCATCCCAGACGCCCCTTTCCAGCCAGTTGTGGACATTGCCCCGGCCGCCGTTATAGGCTGCCAGGGCCGGAGCTAGGTCATGAAATTCCCGCAAAAGGGCGGCCAGGTACCAGGTGCCCAGGCGCAGGTTGTACTCTGGATTAAAGAGCTTCTCCGGGTCATAGGGTAGCCCCAGGTGCCCGGCCGCCAGCCTGGCCGTATCCGGCATCAACTGCATTAGCCCCCGGGCACCCTGATCGGACCGGGCCCCCGGGTAAAATTTACTTTCTACCCTGGTTACGGCTGCCACCAGCAGGGGATCCACCCCCTCCTGCCGGGCATAGCTCACTATAGTCTCCCGGTAAGGTAAGGGGTAAAGGAGGCGGGCGGCCCGGGGCAGGAGGTAGACCAGGCAGGCCAGTAAGAATAGCAGCGCCAGGTAGCGGCGGCCTGTCTTGCCTATGGTTACCTCCCCCTCCGGTGGAGTTCCCGCCAGGCGGCCAGGACGGACGCCCGGGTGGCGGCGAGGTCGCCACCCGTAGGGATTACCCGCGTGGCATAACGCAACCTTTCCCTTTCCCCCATCTGGGCCCGGAGGCGGCTGGCAGCTTCTTCTAACGAGAGGTTGTCCCGCTCCATCAATCTTTTTAACCGCACCTCTGCAGGTGCGGTCACCACCCAGATGGCATCGACCATATCTGTCATGCCAGCCTCAAGCAACAGGGGAGCTTCGATAACCACCACTGCCTCCGGTTCCCTTTGCCGTAAAGTGGCTATTTTCGCCCGCACCTCTTCCCGGATGCGGGGATGGGTAACGGCGTTTAACACCTCCCGGGCGACGGCGTCACTAAAAACAATCCGGCCCAGGGCCTGGCGGTCGAGGCTGCCGTCGGGCCGCAGGATCCCCCGGCCAAAGGCGGCCACGATCTCCTGGTAAGCCGGCTGCCCCGGCCGCACTACCTCCCGGGCCACCTGGTCGGTATCGATCACCCTGGCCCCTAGCCCTTGCAAAATCCCGGCGACCGTACTTTTCCCGCTGGCGATTCCACCGGTAAGACCGATAATAAACATCTACATTCTCCTACCATCGCCAGAGCCCGATGGCGATTAAGATTAAACCGGGGATGGCCGTCCCCCGCCAGCCCAGTCTATCCGGCTGCCAGCGACCGCCCAGCAGCAGGCCGGCCTGGACCAGGAGGAGCTGGCAGCTACCAATAAACACCGGGGTGAGGTAAAGGGAAAAACCGGCTGCCGCAGCCCCGAACCCTATCCCCACCGCGTCCAGGGCCAGGGCTAACCCCAGGGCCAGGGCTTCCTGGCTGCTAATGCTGCCCGAAAAGTCTTGGTCAGCCCGGGATGGTTCCCTTAGAATCTGGATTACCAGGCCCAGGCGGGGCAAGCGCAGCTTGATCAGGGTCTGGACGCCGACTCCGGCTCCATCCCTTTTCAGGTAAGCCTCCATAATAACAGCCAGCCCCAACGCTAATAATATAACAGCTCCCAGGTGCCCGGCAAGGGCCGGATTAAATATCCCGGCCACCAGGCGGCCGCCACACATGGATAGGAAGCTGACCGCCACGGATACCAGGGCCACGAGCCCCAGGGAGAGCCAGGGTAGTTTAATTCTCTTCAGGCCAT
>JASUSX010000159.1 GCA_030445875.1 Clostridia bacterium | reverse complement strand
CTACAAAGGAGCATAAAAGCGCAGGCATTTTTAGCTGGAGGAAGGTTACCTGGTGTCGGATCAACAAAGAACCCGTAATTTCTGCATCATCGCCCATATTGACCATGGCAAGTCGACCCTGGCTGACCGCTTGCTGGAGTATACCGGTGCTTTAAGCAAGCGGGAGATGGTGGACCAGGTCCTGGATACCATGGACCTGGAACGGGAAAGGGGCATTACCATCAAGCTGCAGGCGGTACGGCTGCAGTACAGGGCCAGCGACGGCCAGGAGTATGTATTAAACCTGATCGATACCCCGGGCCATGTGGACTTTACCTATGAAGTATCCCGCAGCCTGGCGGCCTGCGAGGGCGCCCTGCTGGTTGTGGACGCAGCCCAGGGGATTGAAGCCCAGACCCTGGCCAATGTTTACCTGGCCCTGGAACATAACCTGGAGATTATCCCGGTGATCAATAAAATCGATTTACCCAACGCCGAACCGGACCGGGTACGCCAGGAGATTGAGGACGTCATCGGCCTGGACGCTAGTGAAGCTATCCTCGCGTCTGCCAAAACCGGGGTGGGAACAGAAAAGATCCTGGAGGCCATTGTCCATCGCCTGCCGCCTCCCCGGGGCGACCGGGAAGCGCCCTTGAAGGCCCTGATCTTTGATTCTGTCTTTGATAGCTACCGGGGGGCCATCCCCTATATCCGCGTGGTTGAGGGGCGGGTGCGGAAGGGCGACCGCATCCGTTTTATGGCCACCGGCGCCGAGTTTGAGGTCAACGAGGTGGGGATCTTTACCCCGGCGCCGCGCCAGGTAGACTCCCTGGCGGCCGGCGAGGTGGGGTTCCTGGCCGCGAGTATTAAAAACGTCAAGGATACCCGGGTGGGTGACACCATTACCAGTGCTGACCAGCCAGCCCGGGAACCCCTGCCGGGCTACCGCCGGGTCATGCCCATGGTTTACTGCGGCCTTTTCCCGGTGGAATCGGAGCGTTATGACGACCTGCGGGACGCCCTGGAGAAACTGCAGCTCAACGACGCCTCTTTGACCTTTGAGACGGAGACCTCGGTAGCCCTGGGCTTTGGTTTCCGCTGCGGCTTCCTGGGGCTTTTGCATATGGAGATTATCCAGGAACGCCTGGAGAGGGAGTATGGCCTGGACCTTATCACCACCGCCCCCAGCGTCGTCTACCGGGTAGTACGGACTGACGGCCGGGTGGAGATGATCGACAACCCCACCGCCCTGCCGGCGTCTACCTTGATTGACCATGTGGAAGAGCCCTATGTCGCGGCCACCATTATGACCCCCAGGGACTACGTGGGGCCGGTAATGGAACTCTGCCAGGAAAAACGCGGCACTTTCCTGGATATGGATTACCTGTCAGAAAAACGGGTGGCCCTGAAATATGAACTCCCCCTGGCGGAGATTATCTACGACTTTTTTGACCAGCTTAAAACCCGTACCCGGGGCTACGCCTCCCTGGATTATGAACTCAAAGGCTACCGGCCTTCAGAACTGGTGAAAATGGATATCCTGATTAACAATGAAGTTGTCGATGCCCTGTCGGTGATCACCCACCGGGACCAGGCCTACTACCGCGGCCGCGCCCTGGTGGAATCCCTGCGGAAGTTAATCCCGCGCCAGCTTTTTGATGTGCCCATCCAGGCCGCCGTTGGCAGCCGCATCATAGCCCGGGAAACCATCCCGGCTATGCGGAAAAATGTGCTGGCCAAGTGCTACGGCGGTGACGTGACGCGGAAAAGGAAGCTCCTGGAGAAGCAAAAGGAAGGTAAGAAGCGCATGAAGCAGGTGGGCACGGTGGATATACCCCAGGAAGCCTTTATGGCCGTCCTGAAGGTGGGGAAGCCCTGATATATTATGCAGAAAGAACTCCCCCCCAGAGTTGGCCCGGCCCTGTATATCCACATACCTTTCTGTGTACGCAAGTGCCATTACTGCGACTTCGTCTCCTACCCCGGCCAGGCGCCGGGAGTAATGGCCGCCTATGGCCGGGACCTGGCAAAGGAGATGGCCCTGGTAGATACCAGGTGGCAACCGGGGCCGGCGGCCACCGTTTACCTCGGCGGCGGCACCCCAACCCTGCTGCCGGGGGTGGAACTGGAGGCAGTACTGGGGGCCGTGGCCAGAACTTTCGGCTGGCAGTCCGGGGCGGAGATCTCCATGGAAGCTAACCCGGGGACGGTAGATACGGCCAAGCTCCAGGCCCTGCGGGCCGCCGGGGTAAATCGCCTTTCCCTGGGGGCCCAGGCCTTTGACGACGCCCTCCTTAAGGCCATGGGCCGCATCCACCGGCGCCAGGACATCTACCAGGCCTACCACCTGGCGCGCCGGGCGGGCTTCAACAATATCAACCTGGACTTGATTTTCGGCCTGCCGGGCCAGACCCTGGCGTCCTGGCGGGCTACCTTAAAAGAAGCCCTGGCCCTCCAGCCTGAGCATATGGCCGTCTACTCGCTCCAAGTAGAGGAAGGCACCTTCTGGGGCGACCTGGCGGCCGCCGGCGAGTTAGCGTTACCCGGGGAAGAACTGGAGCTGGCCATGTACCAGGCAGCCCGGGAGCGGCTGGCGGCCGCCGGCTACCAGCAGTATGAAATTTCGAACTTTGCTCGCCCCGGGTACGAGTGCCACCATAACCTTACTTACTGGCTCAACCATCCCTACCTGGGCCTGGGGGCGGCGGCGGCTTCCTCCTGGCAGGGCCGGCGCTGGCGGAATTACGATGACCTGGGGCAGTACCGGGCGGCCCTATCCGCCGGCCTTTTACCCCGGGCAGAGATAGACACCCTGACCCGGCACCAGCAGATGGCCGAGACCATGTTTATGGGCCTGCGTTTAATAGCCGGAGTAGATCTGGAGGCCTTCCGGCGGCGCTTCGGGGTTGACGCCCGGGTGGTTTACGCCCGCGAGCTGACACGACTCTACCAGGTCGGGCTGGTGGAGGAAAGGGGCGGTCACCTGCGGCTCACGGAAAAGGGCCTGCCCCTGGCCAACGTGGTCTTTGTGGAGTTTGTTTAATTTTTCAGCGGTAAAATGTCCGAATAAAGCGATATATAAAACAATCACCGATACATATATGTATATAGCCCGGCTTCATATTTGCTGCCCTTTTAGTCCGGGGCGATAACTTGCTGTATCGCTACCGCCTGAAACGGGGCCAGGGGTGTTTCCCGGAGGGTTTGCTATTATTACCCTTTTCCCTTATAAGAACTGGCATGTATTTTGCATCTTAACACAAGCAGAAACCGCCCTATATGTGAATGTAATTACAAGAGGGGGTGCCGGAGCGTTCCATTAAAAACTTTACATCACAGCCCTGGCGGGCATTAACAATTAATGGCAAAGGGAGGATGCATCGTGGCTTTTAGAAAAATTGACGCTGATGTGGTAGTCATCGGCGGTGGCAGTGCCGGAACATTTGCCGCCATTAAGACCAAAAACGCCAATCCCCAGGCCCGGGTGGTCGTCCTGGATAAAGGGCCAATAGAAACTTCCGGCGCCATCGGCCGCGGCATGGATGCCTTAAATATCGTTTCGGTACCGGGTTACGGCACCCCTGAGGATGTTGTGGAAGCCCTGACCAAAGTAGCGGAAGGCATCCTGGACCAGGAGTGCGCCTATACCCTGGGGGAGAAGACCTATGGCATAATTAAAGACCTGGAGGACTATACCGGCCGGGAACCGGGGGACCTCTTCCCCGTAGATGACAACGGTAATTATAAGTGCAGTTACCTGCACCCGACCAATAAACCCCTCTACCTGGCCATGGACGGTGAGGATATTAAGCGGGCCCTGGCCCGGGAAGTTAGGAAGCTGGGGTGCATCGTACTCGATCGTACGCCGGCGGTGCGCTTATTTATCACCGACGGCAAAATAGCCGGCGTCTTTGCCTTTAACATCAGAACAGGCAACCATTACCTGATCAGTACGCCGGCGGTAATACTTACGGCCGGGTGCGTGGGCAAGTTCGGGATGCCGCGGGACGGGTACCTGAGCGGCATTTACGAATTCCCGGGCAATACCGGGGACGGTTACGCCCTGGCCTACCACGCCGGAGCGGAATTAGTCAATTTAGAGTGTTTCCAGACTAATTTATTGATGAAAGATTTCAACGGCCCGGCCTGCGGTTATGTGGTAATCCCGCGCGGGGGTTACGGTGTTAACGCCCTGGGTGAAAAATACTGGAGCCATGGTTACTGGTCCGGCGACATGTTCCTGGCTGTCTGGCGGGAATTTATGGAAGGGCGCGGGCCCGTATATCTGAAGATGGACCACCTGCCCGAGGAGACTATCCAGGGCCTGGAGAAGATCCTGTGGGGTACCGAGCGCACCGTCCGCGGGCAGTTCCACCGCCAGCGGGGCGAAAACTACCGCTGCTGGGACTCCGTGGAGCAAGGGCTGGAGGAGATTACCCTCTGCAGCGGCCACAGCATGTCCGGTATCCTTGTCAATAAAGACACCGAGACCAGTGTCCCGGGCCTCTTCGCCGCCGGTGACTGCGCTGCCGTGCCGCACCAGTACCTGCCGGGAGCCTTCGTCTTTGGTGCTATCGCCGGCCGGATGGCTGCCGAGTACGCAGCCCAGAACAAGGCCCCGCAGTTGAACGTCGATGTCGATAACCTCTGGAAAGAGGTGAGAGTACCCCTGGACCGCCCTGATGGCTTGCCCGTAGAAATGGTAGAAATTAAGATACGCACCAAGGTCAGCCAGTACCTCACCCCGCCCAAGAGCGACCCCCTTATGAAGAAGATGCTCTGGTGGGTGGACCGCATCCGCCGCGAAGACGTGCCCAAGATCAAGGTTTGCGATTTCCATGACCTGATCAAAGCTACCGAGGTACAGAGCATCATCGACTGCGCCGAGATGGCTACCAGGGCCTCCCTGTTCCGTACGGAAAGCCGCTGGGGTCTCTCCCACTATCGCCTTGCCTACCCGAAGCGGGATCCCAACTGGGACGGCAAGTATGTAGTCATTAAGAAGAATATGGACAGCGGAGAGATGGAACTATCGGCCAGGGATGTTCCTAAATATAAATGGGATTTCCCGACAAGGCTCGAATATGAATACCCCGAACTCAAACTCGATATCGGTAAAGGGTTTGCCCATCCGCCCAATGATTACAACGACCCCTGGATCACGGAAAAGGTAAGCAGGGAAGG
>JASUSX010000158.1 GCA_030445875.1 Clostridia bacterium | reverse complement strand
CTCTGGGGGGCAAACCCGGCCTGGACAGCCGTACACCAGATGGAGTATATCAACCAGGCGCGGGATAAGGGGGCGCGCCTGGTAGTTATCGACCCGGTTTTTACGTCCACAGCAGCCCAGGCGGATCTCTACGTCCAGATCCAGCCGGGTAGCGACGGCGCCCTGGCCCTGGGTATCGCCCGCTACCTCTGGCAAAAGGGACTGGTGGACAGCCATTACCTGGCCAACTATGTCCGGGGCTGGGAAGAGTGGCAGGATTACCTGGCCGGGCTAGATCCCGAGGAACTAACTGCCGCAACTGGCGTACCGCGGGACCTGATGGCCCGCCTGGCAGAGGAATACGCCGCCAGCAGCCCGGCTATTATCTGGTTGGGTTTGGGCCTCCAGCGGCACATCAACGGCGGCCAGAACGTCCGCGCCATTAGCGCCCTGGCAGCTATGACCGGTAACCTGGGGCGGGAAGGCGGAGGAATCTACTACGCCAGTACGGGACACAGTGAGCTTTTTACCAGCACCTGGCCGGAATGGATGCAGTCAGAGGGTAAAGTGCGGGAGCTGCCAGCCTACGATCTGGCCAGGGCGTTACAAAGGGTTCAAGACCCGCCGGTAAAAATAATGGTAACCGCCAGCGCCAACCCGGTGGTGCAGAACGCTGCCAGCGAAGAGCTGCAGCGCACCCTGGCGGCCATGGACCTGGTAGTCGTGAGCGACCTCTTCCTCACTAATACGGCCAGGGCAGCGGATATTTTCCTGCCAGCCACGACTTTTCTGGAACACTGGGACGTGGTACCTTCTTACTGGCACCGCTGGATCGGGATCAACGAACCGGCTGTTCCTCCCCGGGGCGAGTGCCGCTCTGACCTTATGATTGTCAGCGGTCTGGCGGCAGCGTTAAATAAAATGGACCCCGGGATCTGTACCTTCCCGACTGGCAGGACGGAAGAAAAATGGCTGGACCAGGTCTTTAACCAGGAGGTTTATCGCCTGCTCGGGATAAACCATTACCGCGACCTTTTGGATGGCCCGCGGGAACTCAACTTGCCGGTCAACCCCTGGGCCAGGGGCCTTTTCGCCACCCCCTCCGGCCGCTATGAGCTTTATTCCGAGGCGGCGGTGGCAGCCGGTTTACCACCTTTACCTGTGTACCGGCCGGCTGGGGTTGGCGCGGGGCCGTACCCCTACCGCCTGTTAACCCCTCACACCCGCGACGGCCTTAACTCCCAGTTTTACAATCTCGCGGATACCCCGGAGGCGGTTGCCCTCATCAGCCCCCACCTGGCCCGGCAGAAGCGGTTGCGGGATGGTAGCCAGGCGCGTATCTATAACGAATGGGGTGAGATCGTCGTCCCGGTAGCGGTAAGGGAGATGGTACCACCCCGGACGGTGATCTGCCACCAGCGACCCCTGCCGGGGGTGCAGCCCCTTAACAGCCTGATACCTCCCCTGGCTACTGATATGGGCATGAAAACCTGCGGTGGCCCCGGTCTGGCCTTTTATGACGCTTTTGTCAATATCATCCCGGCGCGGTAAATGGGCGGTGCCGGGGCTGGAGCGAAATGGTTGTCTGCTGGGTGATAGAGGTAAGGATGGGATTATTGAAGGAAGGGGGTGCGGATATGCAGCTTGGTTTTTTCCTGGACTTAAATCGCTGCACCGGTTGCCGCGCCTGCGAGGCGGCCTGCCGCAACTGGAAGGGAATGGGCTTTTCCCTGCGGCAGGTCTACCCGGAAACTGGCTACTACCTTTCCCTGGCCTGTAACCATTGCGAAAACCCCGAGTGCTTCCGGGTCTGCCCGGAACGCACCTATAACAAACGGCGGGACGGCATTATCCTCCATAACAGCGGCCGTTGTACGGGCTGCAACCGCTGCGTGCGCGCTTGCCCCTTCGCGGCGCCGCGATATAACCCCGCCACCGGCAAAGTGGAAAAATGCGACCTCTGTGTGGAAAGAATAGATAACGGGGTGGTGCCAGCCTGTGTGGAAGCCTGCCCGGTGAAAGCCCTGCAGGTCCTGGAACTGGATGGGAAGAAAGATTTAGGGGCTAAATGGGTAGCAGGGCTGGCCAATATCCACCTTACCCGGCCGACCATCCGTTTTAAGCCCCCGGCAGCCAGGGAGAGGCACCTGCTTTTGTAGAGTTGTACAAGAATCGCAGGTGATATTTGTATGGATCAACAAAAATGGTGCCAGTTTATGGAGATAGCAGCGGAGGGCAGGGGCTTAACCCAGGTGGCCCGCCTCCTGGGAGAGGTTAGCGGCCTGCCGGCCGTGGTTTGCGACCTTACCCTGCGCCTCCTGGCCTTTCAATTACCAGCGGAGAGTAATTATAATTTTGGCGATTACCTGCCCCTAGACCTGCCCTTCCAGGCGGAACGCCAGGGGGAGTTTTACCTGGGAGAGCTAAAGGAGCCGGCCATACCCTACTTTATGGTGCCCATTGGCCGGGAGCCCCGCTATGGGTATCTCTTTCTCCTGGAGATAGGGGCGGACTGGCAGGTTTACCAGGAGCCGCTAAGGGCGGCCGCCCTGGCGGCCATGGTAGAAATGTCCCGTTCCCGCATGGCCCAGGAGACCGAGAGGCACTACCGCAACGAGTTTATCCAGGATATCCTGTATAATAATCTACCAAACCGCGATGCCGTAGTCAACCGGGGCCGCCTCTGGGGCTGGGACCTGACCCGGCCCCACTTACTGGTAGTCATGGAACTGGACGGCCGGAACAACCAAGGATGCAGGAAAACGGTATGGGAGCAATGGCATCAACTATTGCGCTTTCATTTGGGCCGGCAGGCACCGGAGGCTATCCTGGCCGACCGCAGCGACCAGTTGATCATCCTGATACCGCTGCGGTTGACTGAAACCGGGATTAATAAAAGCATAATCATTAACCTGGTCAAGTCCTTACAGAAAATCACCACCAGCCACCTGGCCGGGACGACCTTTTCCGCCGGGGTGGGCCGCTTCTATGAAAACGTGGCTGACCTCTACCGCGCCTATCAGGAAGCCAAGGTGGCCCTGGAGGTGAGCCGGCTTTTGCGCCGCCGGGCCGCCCTCACCTTTTTTGATGAGCTGGGCGTGCTGCGGTTAATCTTTAACCAGGGCGAACAGGAGCTGGAGGATTATTACGAAGAAACCCTGGGCCCGGTGGTAAAATACGACACCGAGCATAACACCAACTTGGTAGAGACCCTGGCGGTCTTCCTTTTTGCCTCCGGGGATCATAACCGGGCTGCGGAGAACATGTTTATTCATGTCAATACCTTGCGCTACCGGTTGAAGAAAATAGAGGAGATCCTGAGCCAGGACCTGCGGCAGCTCGAGGTACTGGTTAACCTGTATACTGCCCTGCAGGTTAAGGTTATGCTAGGCCGCTAGGCCGGGAAATAGCATATCCCTCGGAAGCAACGCTGGCTAATAATAAAGGGTTCGCAATAAGCTGAATCTGTACTAAGGGAAAGGGGATTTTATGGACAAGAAAATACTACGCGAATGGCTTCGGGCGCGGCAACTGGTGTACCACCTCCTGGCACGCCTCTATCAGGACGGGCCGGTTAAGGGAGTGCTGGCCGCCCTGGCGCAGGAAGGATTCCTGGGAGAACTGGCGGCCAGCATAGACAACCCGACCCTGGTTGCCGGTTGCCGGCAGATGCAGGCCGAGCTGGTAGCCCGGCACGGGGAACTGGATGAATACCAGCAAGAACTCCAGGAGGAATATAATCGCCTCTTTGTCGGCCCTGGCCACCTGGAGGCGCCGCCCTGGGAGTCGGTCTACCGCTCCAAAGAGCGCCTCCTCTTTGGCGAGGAAACCCTGGCCGTAAGGGAGTTTTACCGTTCCTTCGGCCTGGAGAGTAGAAACAAAGGCAAGGAACCGGACGACCACGCTGGCCTGGAAATGGAATTTATGGCCCACCTGAGTGAGGCGGCGGCCGACAGGGTTCTTGAAGGTGAAGATATAAACGACCTCCTGGAAGGCCAGGATCGCTTCCTGGCCGAGCATATGCAGCAGTGGCTGCCGGCGCTGTGCCGCGATATGGAACAGGCCGCCCGTACTGACTTTTTCCGGGGCCTGGCCCTTCTTACCCGGGGCTGGATGGAAGCCGACGCGGCCGAGCTGAAAATGGTGCTGGCGGAGGTAAAGGAAGGCCGGGATGGATAAAGCCTCGCTGGGGCCGTCCAGCACGGTTACAAGGAGTGAGAAAAATTGGTAAAAGCCGACGACCGGGCCATTATAACCGTCCTGGGCCGCGACCGGGTGGGGATCCTGGCCGGTATTACCGGGGTCCTGGCCAGCGCCAACGTCAATATCCTGGACATCAGCCAGACCATCCTGCAGGAGTTCTTTACTATGATCATGATCGTCGACCTGGAGAAGGGCACCTTGAACTTCACCGCCCTCCAGGAGCAGCTCAACCTGAAAGGCCAGGAACTGGGTGTCCAGGTAAATATGCAGAAGGCAGAGGTCTTCAAGTTTATGCACCGCATCTAGTCCCGGGCACATAAGACCAGGTCCCCGGTCCATGCCGCCCTCTCACATCCTAATATTACGGAGGCAGTTATGCCAACTCTGTTTTCCTTTACACCGCAAGAAATCCTGGAAACCATCCGCATGGTCCAGGTGGAGAACCTGGATATCCGCACCATTACCTTGGGCATCAGCCTGCGCGACTGCGCCACGGGAAGCCTTGCGGAAACCTGCCGCCGGGTCTATGATAAAATAAACCGCTTGGCAGATAAACTGGTCCCTACCGGAGAAGAAGTAGCCGCCCAGTACGGCATCCCCATTGTCAACAAGCGCATTGCCGTTACCCCCATCGCCCAGGTGGGAGAACCATCAGGAGAGGACAATTTTACCCCCCTGGCGCGCGCCCTGGATCGGGCGGCAACAGCGGTGGGCGTCAATTTCATCGGCGGCTTCAGCGCCCTGGTACATAAAGGCTTCACCAAAGGCGACCGCGCCCTTTTTAACTCCCTGCCGGAAGCCTTGGCCACCACAGAGCGCGTCTGTGCCTCGATTAATGTGGCCACGACTAAAGCTGGGATGAATATGGACGCCATCGCTGAGCTGGGGCATCTCATTAAGGAAACAGCCCGCCTGACGGCCGGCCAGAGCGGCCTGGGTTGCGCTAAACTAGTTACTTTCTGTAATGCCCCCGAGGATAACCCCT
>JASUSX010000157.1 GCA_030445875.1 Clostridia bacterium | reverse complement strand
CGCCCACCCTACCGAGCTGGGCGGTTTCAAGGAAATTATCGTCCAGATCGAAGGCCAGGGGGTCTACAGCCGCCGGAAGTTTGAAAGCGGCGTCCACCGGGTGCAGCGCATCCCTACCACCGAGTCCGGCGGGCGCATCCACACCTCCACGGCTACGGTGGCCGTCCTGCCGGAAGCGGAAGAAGTGGATGTGGCCATTAACCCCGAGGACCTGCGGATCGATATCTTTTGCTCCAGCGGTCCCGGCGGCCAGTCCGTCAACACTACCTACTCGGCGGTGCGGGTAACCCACCTGCCTACGGGCCTGGTGGTCTCCTGCCAGGACGAAAAGTCCCAGCTGAAGAATAAAGAGAAGGCCCTGAAGGTCCTGCGGGCGCGCCTATTGGATATGGCCCGGGCCGAGCAAGAGGGCGAGCTGGCGGCCGAAAGGCGTTCCCAGGTCGGCAGCGGCGACCGCAGCGAACGCATCCGCACTTACAATTTCCCCCAGAACCGGGTGACTGACCACCGCATCGGCCTGACCCTGCACCACCTGGATGTGGTCCTGGACGGGGACCTGGATGAGATCATCGACGCCCTGGTTACCAGTGACCAGGCCGAGCGGTTGAAGAATATGGAGGCATGAAGCTGGCTTTGACCCTGCAGGAAGCTTTAGAGAAAGCGCGGCTAAAGCTGGCGGCGGCAGGGGTGTCGCGGCCCCGCCTGGAGGCGGAGGTCCTTCTGGCCTGGGCGGGGGGTTACACCCGGCCCGGGCTCCTGGCCCGGCCAGGGGAGGAACTGGCGCCGGCCGCGGCGGCCAGGTTCTGGCCGGCCGTAGCGCGCCGCGCCGCCGGTTATCCCCTCCAGTACCTGACTGGCAGGCAGGAGTTTATGTCCCTGGAATTCAAGGTCACCCCGGCCGTCTTAATCCCTCGCCAGGATACGGAGGTAGTGGTCGAGGCTGTCCTGCAGCGCCTGGACCCCGCCGGGAGCCATACCATCGCCGACTGCGGTACGGGCAGCGGGGCCATAGCCTTGAGCTTGGCCCATTACCTGCCCCGGGCCATCGTTTACGCCACGGAATTAAGCCCGGCGGCCCTGGCGATAGCCAGGCAAAACGCCTGCAACCTGGGCCTGGCCGGCCGGGTTACCTTTTTCCAGGGTGATTTTTTAACCCCCCTGCAGGGCCTCGCCCTGGATGCCCTGGTAGCCAACCCCCCCTACATACCCACCGCTGAGCTGGACGAGCTGCCGCCGGAGGTCCGGGCCGAGCCGCGCCTGGCCCTGGACGGCGGCGCCGACGGCCTGGACGCCTACCGGGTGCTTTTAGCCGGGGCGCCGCAGGTGCTGAAGGCCGCGGGGCTGCTGGCCCTGGAGATAGGCTCTAACCAGGGACCGGCCCTGCTGGAACTGGCCGCCCGGGCCGGCGCTTACCGGGAAATGGTGGTCCTGCCCGATTATGGCGGCCGCGATCGTTGCTTCCTGGCCTTACGCCGGGAAGAATAAAAACGGAGCGAAATACATAGAGGTGAAAGGGGTACCTGTGGTTAAACGGACGAAGTACTTAAAAATAGATCCCCTGGTACCGGAACTCCACAAGATCCGCCTGGCAGCCCGCATCTTAAACCGGGGCGGGGTGGTAGCCTTCCCCACGGAAACGGTCTACGGCCTGGGGGCCAACGCCCTGGACAGCCGTGCGGTGCGGCGCATCTTCGCTGCCAAGGGCCGGCCGGCCGATAACCCCCTCATTGTCCATATCGCCAGTTTCCGGGATATTAAAGCCCTGGTGGCTTACCTGCCGCCGCGGGCGAACCTGCTCATGCAGCGCTTCTGGCCCGGCCCCCTTACCCTGATCCTGCCGCGCAGCGAGGTTGTCCCGGATATCGTTACCGCCGGCCTGGACACGGTGGGGATCCGTATGCCTTCCCACCCGGTAGCCCAGGCCCTCATCCGGGCCGCCCGCCTGCCTATAGCCGCGCCCAGCGCCAATACCTCCGGCCGGCCCAGCCCGACCACCGGCCGGCATGTGCTGAAAGACCTGCGGGGTAAGATCGACGCCGTCGTCGATGGCGGCCCGGCCATGGTAGGGCTGGAATCCACTGTCCTGGACCTCACTGTCCCGGTCCCTACCATCTTGCGGCCCGGCGGCATTACCTATGAGGACCTCCAGGCTGTCCTGGGGGAGGTGGCCATTGACCCGGCGGTCAGGGGCAGCCAGGTAGCGCGGCCGCGGGCGCCGGGGATGAAGTATAAACACTATGCCCCGCGGGGGGAAGTCTACCTTGTGGCCGGCGAACTGGACCGGGTGACGGCCAAAACGCGCGCGCTGGTGGCTACCTGGCAGCGAACGGGCCGCCGGGTAGCCGTCCTGGCGACCAGGGAAACGGCCCCCGCGTATGAGCAGGAACCCCGGCCTGATTACCTGGAGATTTTAGGCAGCCGCTCCCAGCCGGCGACTATTGCCGCCAACCTCTTCAGCGCCTTGCGGAACTGCGACCGCCACCAGGCCGATGTTATCCTGGCCGAAGCCATTGCGGAGGAAGGATTGGGCCTGGCCATTATGAACCGCCTGCGTAAATCGGCAGCCAACCGGATTATCCAGGCGTAACGGGGGTTTAAGAAATGGAGCCTGTAGGCTTAATCCTGGTAGCCATGGCCCTGGGGACCGACGCCTTTTCCCTGGCCACCGGCCTGGCCCTGGGGGGCCTCCGGGGCCGGCGGGCCATACTCTTTGCCGGCACGGTGGGCATCTTCCATATTGTCATGCCCCTGACGGGTCTTTACCTGGGCCTGCTCCTGGGACGGCTCCTGGGGCAGGTAGCGGCCATCATCGGCGCCCTGGTCCTGGCTGGCATCGGGGGCCTGATGCTCTGGGAGGCCTTTGAGCACCGGAGGCAAGCAGGCAGCCTGGCCGGCCGGGTTTTTCAGATCCTGCCCGGTCAGGGAGGGGTGGTCGAAGGCCTGATGGCCATCCTGCTCCTGGCCGGAAGTGTGAGCCTGGATGCCCTGAGTGTCGGTTTTGGCCTGGGGGCCATCAGCGTCAATGTCCCCCTGACGGTCCTGACCATGGGCTTCATTGCCGGGACCATGACCGCCCTGGGGCTCGTCGCCGGCCGGCGCCTGGGCGCCTACCTGGGCAACCGGGCGGAGATCGCTGGCGGTATTGTCCTGGTGGCCATAGGTGTGAAAATGTTAATGGGGGTATAGGCCATGTCCGGCATCCTCTTCGTTTGTACCGGTAATACCTGCCGCAGCCCCATGGCGGCGGCCCTGGGCGCCCGGTGGATGGAAGAACGGGGCTTAAATGTGGCCCTCCCTTCGGCCGGCCTGGCTGCCCGGGAAGGGGACCCAGCCACGCCGGAAGCCATCCAGGCCCTGGCCGAGCTGGGGATTGACTTAAAGGGCCACCGCGCCCGGCAGGTTACAGCAGATTTAATCGCGAACGCGGATGTAATCTTAACCATGACCGCCTCCCAGCGGGAATACCTGCAGCAGCTTTACCCGGCAGCCAGGGATAAGACCTTCACCCTGCAGGGATATGTACGGGAGGAGGGGGGAAAGGCGCGGCCAGAGGAAGATATTCCCGACCCCTACGGCCGTCCCCTGGAGGTCTACCGGGCTACAGCCAGGAAACTGGCCAGCCTGGTAGATCAGGCCCTGGAAAAATACCACCGCTCCCGGCAGGGTGAATAATGAAAAAATATTACCACCGGCAGGATTTGACATTTGGGCGACGAATATTTTAATGTGACTTAACCATCAGGGGAGAAGGTGCAGCTACATTGCGTATTGCCCTGGGAAGCGATCACGGCGGTTTTCACCTCAAAGCCGTGATCAAGGAGTACCTGGACCAGCAGGGTATCGAGAACCACGACTTTGGCACCTACGACGCCGGGTCGGTAGACTACCCCGACTACGCCCGTAAAGTGGCCGAGGCGGTGGTGCGGGGCGAGTGCGACCGGGGTATCCTCTGTTGCGGCACAGGGATTGGGGTCTGCATTGCCGCCAACAAGGTTCCCGGCATCCGTGCTGCCCTGTGTCACGACACCTTTTCGGCCCGGGCCGCGCGGGAACACAACGACGCTAATATTCTTACCCTGGGTGAGCGGGTGATCGGGCCAGGCCTGGCGCGAGACATCGTCGCCACCTGGCTGGCGGCCGAGTTCAGCGGCGGCCGCCACGCCCGCCGGGTGGACAAAATCAGCGCCATAGAGAATAGCTACTGCGGCGCCAAACGCCCCTCGTAGGCAGGAACCCGGCGCGTAGCTCCTGGTAGAAGTCTATTTCTGAAGGAGGGGCAAAGATGGCTGACGACTGGAGCCAGATTACGACCGCGGTTAAAGCGGCCGCGGCAGAACTGATTACCCTGGCCGCCCTGCAGCCCGGCCAGATCCTGGTGGCCGGCTGTAGCACCAGCGAGATCACGGGGGCGCGGATTGGCACGGCTTCCTCCCTGGAGATAGGCCGGGCTGTGGCAGCGGGCCTGCTCCAGGCCACCAGGGCCGCCCAGGTGTACCTCGCGGCCCAGTGTTGCGAACATTTGAACAGGGCACTGGTCATTGAAGCCGGCGCAGCCAGGCTTTACGGCTTGCCGGTGGTAACCGTCGTCCCGGCGCCCAAGGCCGGCGGCTCCCTGGCGACAGCGGTTTTCCAGGCCCTGTACCGGCCGGTAGTGGTAGCCAGCGTACAGGCCCACGCCGGCCTGGACATCGGTGCCACCCTCATCGGGATGCACCTGCGGCCGGTAGCCGTACCCGTCCGCCTGCAGGTCAGGGCCATCAGCAGCGCCCCGGTCACGGCAGCGCGGACGCGGCCCCCCCTCATCGGCGGCGAAAGGGCAGTCTACGGAACCGGAAAGTGAGCAGCGGGGAGTAGCAGGGGAGAAATGACTTCTTGGGAAGAAGCCCCTCATGGGGGCTGATGCCCTTGCCACGAACGAGAACCACCGGAGCCTGGAGTCTGTACCTGCCAGCCGGTAGCAAAGTGCCCGCTAATAGTAACCATTTCAGGTAGAACCCTATTTTCGGAGGGGGTAAATGAATGTATTTAGAAACAGTCGCCCGGGTGGACCCGGAGCTGGTCCGGGCTGTTCAAGGAGAATTAGAACGCCAGCGCACCCACCTGGAACTCATCGCCTCAGAGAACTTCGTCAGCCCGGCGGTCATGGCCGCCTACAGCAACGTGCTCACCAACAAA
>JASUSX010000156.1 GCA_030445875.1 Clostridia bacterium | reverse complement strand
CGGCCCGGGCCGCGGCCAGGACCTGGGCCGGGGTGACCTGGCGTAAGTCCCCGTTTTCCGGTCTGACCTCGACTACCCAGATAAAGCCCGCCAAGAAGTAGATGACCAGGAAAAAGAAAAGGCCGCCCAGGAGCAGGAGCTGCCTGCCGCGCAGGCGGCGGCTAAAAAAGGGCCACCCCCGCTTGTCCGCTATGCGAATCCGGCAGCGGCTCTGCCGCGCCAGGGAGGGCAGGGCGCGGTATTCCCGGACCGGCATCCGCGCCTGGATGCTACCATCTTCATTGCGAGTAATATCCTCCAGGCTAATACCCCTGGCCAGGGCCAGGTTGAGGAACCCTTCCGGGTCGTCACCGTTGATTGTAAGCACCAGATAGCCTTCCAAGTAGGCCAGCCAGTCGCGCCAGGCCACCAGCCTCTTCCTCCCTCAGCAAAACTTCAAGGTCTGGATGGTCCCTTCCAGGGCAATGGCGTCGGGTTTGATCTCCCGCAGCAACATGCCTGTCCCTTTGATCTCCATCTCCCCGATGGTGAGTTGCAGGCGAACCAGATCTGTCCGGTACTCCCTGATACCCCGGTGGTTTTCGATCACCAGCCGGGTGTTGCCTACCATAGTAAGCCGCGGCAGGTCAAGGACGGCGTCAGCTGGTAACTCTAAATAGTCAGTAATGGCCCTTTCCCAACGCCGGGCCCTGTCCATCAAGGTGCGCCGGGAGCGATTTTTCCCCATCCTGTCCCCTCCTGCCAATACTTTATGCACTGCCAGGGCAAAAAAGACGTAAAAAACCCGGTCCGTAAAGACCGGGTTTCGCTTACCATATCAAGGTGGGCCACCGGGTAAATTTAAGTTGTTCAGGGGGAAAAGGTGTAGCTTTAGCGCCAGCGACGTTTACGAGCGGCTTCGGATTTTTTCTTGCGCTTGACGCTGGGTTTTTCGTAGTGTTCCCGGCGCCTGGCCTCCGAAAGGATACCTGCTTTCTGGCAAATCCTTTTGAACCGCCTCAAGGCGGCATCCAGAGATTCGTTCTTCCCAATCTTAACCTCGCTCAAACCTTGCTTCCCTCCCCCCGCCAGCCCGGTGGACGTTGCCCCTAGAGTTTGGCATAGTCTTAATTATAAACGATCCCCTATTTAGCGTCAACCCAGGATGCGCAATTGCCTCCCCCCCAGGAGATGGAAATGGAGGTGGTAAACAACCTGCCCGCCTTCGTCCTTGCAATTGTTCACCAGGCGGAAACCGCGCTCGGTCAGGCCCAGCTCCCGGGCGATTTGCACCGCTACCAGGTGGATGTGACCCAGCAGTTCCTTGTCCTCCGGGGTGATGGCCGTAAGATCGGGGATATGCTTCCTGGGGATAATCAGGATATGTACAGGTGCTACCGGTCGGATGTCCTTAAAGGCCACTACCTGTTCATCCTGGTAAACAACCTCGGCCGGCACCTTGCCGGCAGCTATCTGGCAAAAAATACATTCCGCAGACAAAGGTCTGACTCCTTTCTTGGGCTACACTATATATTACTTTATATTACTTTCTCCTTGTAAAGCCATTTTCCTGCTCGCCCTTAACATCTTTTTCTAATTTACCCCAGATTAAACCTCCCTTCAGGGTCTCCAGCCTGACGTTGACGATTTTCCCTGTCCAATCGCCGGTGGCTGGAAAAGCTACCCTCAGGTAATTGCCGGTATATCCTTCATAGACCCCTGGCTGTCCTGGCAGGGGCCTCTCGGCCAGAACCGCCAGGGTTTCATTTAAGAATTCCCGGGCATACTGGCGGGCTAGATAGCGTCCCAGTTGCAGGAGACGGCGTTCCCGATCCTTTTTGACCTCCGGGGGTACCTGGTCGGGCATAGCCGCCGCCGGGGTGCCCCGGCGGGGGGAATAGGGGAAGACATGAATACCGGCCAGGGCTGCTTCCCTGACCAGTTGCAAGGTATTGGCGAACTGGGCCTCCGTTTCCCCGGGAAAGCCAACCATGACGTCACTGGTAAAGGCTGCCCGGGGCCGCCGGTTACGCAGGGAAGCCACCAGGTCCACGTAATAGCTGCCGGTGTAGCGGCGGCCCATCCGGGCCAGGATATGGTCATCGCCGCTTTGCAGGGGGATGTGAAAATGGGGACAGATGACTTCTTCCCCCGTAAGGACTTCCTTCAGGGCGGGGGTAAAGTCCAAGGGGTCGATGGAGCTGATGCGCAGCCGCCTGAGCCCCGGCACCTGAACGAGTTGCCGCAGGAGCCCGGCCAGGTCAACCTCCCCGGGGAGATTGCGGCCATAGGCTCCGGTATGGACCCCGGTCAGGACGATCTCCAGGTAACCGGCTGCTATCAGCCGGCGCACCTCGGCCAGAATCGCTGCCGGCGCCCGGCTGCGTAAAGGCCCGCGGGCGTAGGGGACGATGCAGTAGGTACAGAATTCTTCGCAGCCCTCCTGGATTTTCAAGAAGGCCCGCGCCCGGCTTACCTCTACCAGGGGGAGTTCTTCAAAGGCCTCGCCAGCTACATGGGCGCGCACGGCATTTACGAGTGCCCCCTTCTCCCTGGCCTGCTCCACCAGTTCCACCAGGCGGTGGCGCTCGCGGGTACCGACTACTACGTCGACACCGGGGATATTGAGGACCTCACCGGGGGCTACCTGGGCGTAGCAACCGGTGACGGCTACTATGGCTTCCGGGTTGGCGCGAATGGCCCGGCGGATCAGTTGCCGCGATTTGCGGTCGCTGATGTGGGTGACGGTACAGGTATGGACGACGTAAACATCGGCTTTATCCGGGAATGGTACTACCTCATAACCGGCGGCCTGGAAGAGGTGCTGGATGGCTTCGAGCTCGTTCTGGTTGACTTTGCAGCCCAGGCTAACCAGGGCTACCCGGGGCGCTGGCACCCTGCTATTCACCGTCCTTTAGAGGGGATATGTCCCTGCGCGCTCAAAAGCTACGCGCCAACAGACCTACGACTCGGTTCAGACCGCTTGTGGTGGGATATGTCCCCACCGGCGGATGTTAGCCCTCTCACCTCTAACCTCCCATCTCCCACCTCTCATTACCCCAACTCCCCCAGGGCGTACATAATGGCCGCCAGGCAGGCCAGGCCGGCCGTCTCTGTGCGTAAAATGCGGGGACCCAGGGTAACTGGTAAGCCGCCGCGCTCCCGGATCAGGTCGATTTCCGCCTGGCTCCAGCCCCCTTCGGGGCCAATGAGCAGGGCTATCTCCCGGATCAGGGAGCCGGTTCCGGGTAGGGTATCAGCTGAAGGATCCCCGGCAGCACCGGCGAAGATCGATTTAAGGCTCCGGGAACGCTCTTCTTCCCAGGGGACCAGTAATAATGTCCCGGGTTGAAGCCCGGCCAGGGCGACCGCCAGGTCCAGGGGGCCGCCCACATCCGGGACCACATGGCGGCGGCTCTGGCGGGCCGCTGCCAGGGCCTTCTGCTGCCAGCGTTGCCGGCGCCTCTCCGCCGCTCCTGGATCAGGCCTGGGGATGGAACGTTCCGTTGTCAGGATAATAACCCGGGCTACCCCTAATTCTGTCCCTTTTTCGATGATAAAATCTATTTTATCGCCCTTGGGCCAACCCTGGTAAAGGGCTACCTTCACTCGGGGTTCCGGGCTGGCCAGTGGGGCTTTGATGCCCGCCACCACCTGCCCCTTCTGGATGGCTATGATTTCCGCCAGGTATCCCTGCCCCCGGTTATCAGCCAAGGTTATAGTCTCCCCTGCGCGCAACCGCAGGACACGGATGGCGTGGTGGGCAATTTCACCCTCCAGGACTACCGGTTGAGCAGGGTTAACCGCGCCGGGCAGAAAAAAATGGTGGGCCATAAAGGCTCACGCTCCCCTAACCCATAAAAGCATCCTTTACCTTTTTGAAGAAACCCTTCTCCTGTTCCCCGGCACCCCGGGGTTCCGTGCCGTAGAGCCGGGCAAACTCTCGCAGTAATTCCTTTTGTTTTTCGTTGAGGTTAACCGGGGTCTCCACATGGACCCGGACGTGCTGATCGCCCCGGCCGATGCCGTTCAGGCGGGGAATACCTTTACCCTTGAGCCGGAAAGTGGACCCGCTCTGGGTACCGGCAGGGATATGGAGTTCTACTTTGCCGTCCAGGGTGGGAACCATGATGTGGCCGCCCAGGGCTGCCTGGACCATGGTCACCGGCACTTCACACAGGACGTCGTAACCATCCCGCCGGAAAAGGGGATGGGGCCGTACGTTAATGAAGATATAGAGGTCGCCGGGCGGGCCGCCCCGGATACCGCTCTCGCCTTCGCCGGCCATACGCAGCCGGGCGCCGGTATCGACTCCCGGCGGGATCTTGATCTTGATCTTGCGGGTACGCTGGATTACACCCCGGCCGCGGCAGGCGGGGCAGGGCGTTTCAATAATAGTCCCCTGGCCGTGACACTGGTGACAGGTGCGGATGGTCTGGAAATGGCCCAGGGGCGTGCTCTGGGCAATACGGATCTGACCGCTGCCGTGGCAGGTGGGACAGGTTTTGGGCCTGGTGCCCGGTGCCGCGCCGCTGCCGTCACAGGTGGGGCACTTCTCCTGGCGCGGGACGCCGATTTCTTTTTCCCCGCCAAAGGCGGCCTCTTCAAAGGATATCTCTATATCCAGGCGCAGGTCATCCCCCCGCTGGGGTCCCTGGCGCCGGGTCGTACGGCCAAAACCACCGCCAAAGAACATATCAAAGATATCCCCAAAGCCGCCCATGTCGGCCCCGGCACCACCGAAGTCGAAACCGCCGAAGCCCGGGCCGCCGCCTTCCATACCGGCGTGGCCGAACTGGTCGTAGCGCGCCCTTTTATCGGGGTCACTCAGGACTTCGTAGGCTTCCTGGACCTCCTTGAACCTTTCCTCAGCTTCTTTGTTACCCGGGTTCATGTCCGGGTGGTATTTGCGCGCCAGCTGGCGGTAGGCCTTCTTGATCTCCGCCTCCGAGGCCTCTCGGGACACCCCCAGGACCTCGTAGTAATCGCGCTTAGCCATAGTTAATCACCGGCTATTCCTTCTTGTCTTCGTCGACGACTTTATAGTCGGCATCGTAAACGTTGCCGTCCTGCCCGGCGCCACCGGCAGGGCCGGTATCCCCCTGCCCCTGGCCCTGACCCCCGGCCTGGCCGCCGGCCTGCTGGTACACCTTCGTAGTCAGGGTATAGAGGGCCTGGGAAAGGGCTTCCATCTTTTCCTTGAT